>NZ_MLCB01000212.1 GCF_001890925.1 Planktotalea frisia | reverse complement strand
AGAAGCCCCAATCGTCAAACAGGTTCGCTAGATCTCAAAATGCACTCGGCCAAAGGCAGCCCAGAACACCCGCAACAAGCGCCATTGCCGCGGCAGCGGCTTCGTCCTTGTACCGCACACCCGACCTTCGACACTTCGTGCTCGACAGTCATTTCAACAGGTCAAAACCTGAGAATCGCGATAATCTAACTCTCAACCCCTACCCAAACACAAAGAAGCATATCTTGTTGCCATCCAAGTCCCGCGCATAGGCGCCATAAAAGCGGTCAGGAATACGTTGACCGGGAGGGCCATCGCAGGTTGCGCCGAGTGAAATCGCTTTGTGATACATCGTGTCGGCTTCTTCTTTATCCGCAACCGTAAACGCGATCATGCCACCATTTCCGGGCGCAGGGTCAGCTTTGTCGTAGGGCTTGCAGACGGCCAACATAGGCTCCCCGCGCTTGGTGCCGATGAACGCGATACGCCCCATGTCCGTCACCAGTTTCGCACCTTTGTCTGCAAACAAATCCATGTAAAACGCTTTCGCGCGCTCCATGTCGGAGACGCCAATAGTTGTGTAGCCGATCATCGTCAGGCCCTTTCGCTTAAAGTTTCTTACCACCGTAAATACGGTTCAGTTTGCGCATGCCACCGATCCAACGATCATAGTTCTCGGCCTTGTTCTTGATGTATTCGCGCACGTCCTCATGGGGCAATATCAGGAAGCTTTCCGCACGGATCGCATCGACGCAAATCTGCGCAACAGGCTCGGGTTCCATCATACCGTTGATCGCAGCGACGTGGTCTTCATGCCCACGCGTCATTTCCGTGCGCACCGCTTGAGGGCACAGAACCGAAACCTTGATCCCTGCGTCTCCGTGCGTCATCGCAAGCCATTCAGCGAGACCAACAGCCGCGTGTTTCGTGACCCCATAAGGGGCAGAACCGATCTGGTTCAAAAGCCCCGCAGCGGAAGATGTGCTCACAAGATAACCACCCCCCCGCGCAGCCATGAGCGGCACGAGTTTGCGCGACGCCCAAACATGGGCCATCACGTTGATATCCCAGATGCGCTGCCAATCATCGTTAGGGGTTTCCATGCCACCACCAACACCGATCCCAGCGTTGGAGAAGAACAGATCAATAGGACCCATGTCTTGCTCTACCGCGTCGATCATTTGCACGATCTGCGCCTCATTCGAAACGTCCACAGTAAACGCATGACCACCGATTTCATTCGCTGTCGCAGTGGCACCGTCACCGTTCACATCGACGCAAATCACATGGCGCGCACCCTCGTTCGCAAAGGCATGACAAAGCGACCTGCCAATACCGCTTGCCGCACCTGTGACGACACAAATCTTGTCTTTAAGCTCCATGATTTACGCCCACATGCTCGACCCGCCACAGACGGTCAGCGCCTGTCCGGTCATATATTTGCTCGCGTCAGAGCCAAGGAATACAGCAAGGCCAGCGAAGTCATCAGGCTCGCCCAAGCGACGCAGAGGGATGGACTTGGAGTACTTCTCTTCTACACCAGGTTTGTCCCAAAGTTCACGCGCAAAATCGGTTTTCACCAGACCCGGGCAGATCGCGTTGAAACGAATGCCTTGGGGGCCGAACTCCGCCGCGAGGTTTCTAACAAGGCCAATAAGTGCCAGCTTGGACATGCCATAGGTGCCAAGCGTGTCGGACGCCTTAAACGCACCAATCGAGGAGGTGAACATCATCGAGCCTGCGCCCTTGGCGGCCATATCCGGCGCGACCATTTTGGCGAGCCAAAGGTTGGACTGCACATTGGCGTTCATTGTGCGCTCGTATTGTTCATCCGAGATGCCAGCGATTGGGCCATAGTAGGGGTTCACACCCGCATTGCCTACGACGATATCGATGGGGCCAGCGATCTCATGGGTCTTGTCCACAAGCGCTTGCAACTGCTCTTTATGAACAATGTTGCCCGCCACGCCGTGGGCGCGCTCAGCGCCCACCGCTTCGTTAATCGCAGCCGCAGCCGCGTCGAGTTCATCCTGCGAGCGGGATGAAATCACCACAGTCGCGCCATGCTCAGCCAGCCCTTTGGCCATCTCATAACCCATGCCCTTAGAGGCGCCTGTGAGCAGCGCGACTTTTCCAGTCAGATCAAACATGCTCATCCCATGAATCCGCCTGAACCACGTGCTTGGGTGTCGCCAGCAATCGCATCTTGGCGCGAATTGCTGTCCTTGTAGGTCTGCACTTCGTTGCGCGCGATCACGTGGTGATGCACCTCATCAGGACCATCCGCATAGCGAAGCGTACGTTGTTGCGCGTACATGCCAGAGAGCGGCGACCATTGGCTAATGCCTGTTGCACCGTGCACTTGCATCGCTTGGTCGATGATATCGCAAACCTGCTCAGGCACTTTGGCCTTGATCATCGACACCCAGATGCGCGCCTCTTTGTTACCCAGAACATCCATCGCTTTGGCCGCTTTCAGAACCAGCAAACGCATCGATTCAATCTCGATCTTCGCGCGCGAAATCGTCTCCATGTTCTTGCCCAGATCAACGATCTTTTTGCCAAACGCGACACGGTTCAAACCGCGATCGATCATCAGATCCAGCGCCTTTTCCGCCTGCCCGATAGAACGCATGCAGTGGTGAATACGACCCGGTCCAAGACGCACTTGAGAAATTTCAAAACCCTTGCCTTCGCCCCAAAGAATGCTGTCTTCAGGCACGCGCACATTGGTGAATCGAATGTGCATATGGCCGTGCGGTGCATCGTCATGACCAAACACATGCATGGGTCCAAGGATTTCAACACCGGGGTGATCCATCGGCACAAGGATCTGGGATTGTTGGCGGAAAGGTTCGGCATCAGGCGAAGTTTTGACCATCACGATCATCACCTTACAGCGCGGATCACCCGCGCCAGAGATGTAGTATTTTTCGCCGTTCAGCACCCATTCGCCGTTTTCCAGCACAGCCATCATACCGATATTCTTCGCATCCGACGAAGCGCGATCAGGTTCGGTCATCGCAAACGCAGAACGGATTTCACCCGCGAGCAAAGGCTTGAGCCATTTGTCTTTTTGCTTTTGCGTACCGATACGTTCCAGCACTTCCATGTTGCCTGTGTCAGGCGCGGAACAATTCAACGTCTCGGACGCGAGCGGGTTTTTCCCAAGCTCTGCGGCGATGTAGGCGTAGTCCAAGTTAGACAGCCCTTCGCCCGTCTCCGCATTGGGCAGGAAGAAGTTCCAAAGGCCCGCATCACGCGCCTTTTGCTTGGCGGCTTCCATCAATTCCATCTGACGCGGCGTGTGAGACCAGCGGTTCTCGCGGCCTTCGCCAGCTTTGAAATATTCCTCGGTCATCGGGTCTACATTCTCGCGAATGTGCTTCACCACAGCGTTCAAAAGCGGCTTGGCCTTGTCGGACATTTCAAGGTTGTTCAGGCTCGTTGGATCTTTGCTATCGGACATCTCAGGCGTCTCCTATTTGTTGACCCATTTGGGCGCACGTTTCTCGACGAAGGCGTTAACACCTTCTTTAAAATCTTCTGTTTTGGCCAGATCAGCGAGCACTTCGCGTGAATAGGCGATGCTCTCGACCATGCCATCGCGCTTGGCGAGGTCGTTCAGAACCCGCTTCGTCGCTTTGATCGCAGAGGGCGAACCGGTGCAAAGTTGCTCTGCCTTTTCCATCGCTTTCGCCATAAGCTGATCATGCGGATGCACCTCGTTGACGCAACCCATATCTAGCGCTTCGGCAGCGGAAATCGTGCGCCCTGTAAGCATCATTTCTTGCGCGGCAAGGCGACCAATGTAACGTGATAAGCGCGGCACACCGGAGGCAGCAGCGAAGAAGCCAACCTTGACTTCAGGCAGCGCGAATTTGGCCTGCTCGGACGCGATGATAATGTCACACGACAGAGCCGTCTCAAACCCACCGCCCATCGCAAAGCCGTTCACGGCCGCAATGATCGGTTTCTCAAGATCAAAGCGGGACGACAATCCGGCGAAACCTGTCTCTGTCATCTTGGCTTTGCTGCCACCCTGCGCTGTCGCCTTCAGGTCGTTGCCAGCGGTAAATGCCTTGTCACCCGCACCCGTCAAAACAGCAACCCAAAGGTCCTGATTGGCGGCGAAGTTATCCCAACAATCGGCCATTTCATTGTGCATTTCAACATGCACCGCGTTGTACACTTCGGGGCGGTTCATAGTGACCAAAAGGATATTGCCCCGCACCTCAGTCTTGATGAATTCGTAGCTCATACCTTCAATCCTCCTGTATCAATCTCTGTGAACTTGCCACCGTCCGCCGCGAGTTTGCGCAGCGTCTCGGCAGGCGCAAACGCTGCATCTTCAGCGCCGAGTTTTTCCATCCGCGCCAGCACTGCTTTCGCACCAACCATATCACCAAAGAACATCGGTCCACCCTTGTCCGCGGGCCAGCCATAACCATTCAGCCAGACCACATCCACGTCAGAGGGTCGCTGCGCTTTGTTCTCTTCCAAGATCTTCACCGCCTCGTTGATCATCGGGAAAATGCAATTCTCGATGATCTCGTCCTGACCCATCGTCGAGGGCTCAGCGCCTGTAATGTCGCGGATGATCTTAGCGGTGACGTCAGACGGAATAGGGCGGCGGTTCTCATCGTAGTCATAAAAGCCAGCCTTGGTTTTCTGCCCACGCCGGTCCAGCTCACACAGAGCATCGCGAATGGGGTTAAGCGTTTTGGCGCCTTTGGACCAACCGATATCCAAACCCGCGAGATCGCTCATCTGGAACGGTCCCATCTTGAAGCCGAAGGCGTTCAGCGCAGCATCCACATCCCAAGGCATCACGCCTTGGTACACCAGCTTGTTCGCCTGCGCTTGACGCGCGAATAAAATTCGGTTGCCGACGAAACCGGGGCACACACCCACCAGCGTCGCAATCTTGTTGATATCTTTCGCCAGCGCCATGCAGGTCGCCACAACATCATCAGCCGTATGTTTCGCACGCACGATTTCGAGCAGTTTCATCACGTTTGCAGGCGAAAAGAAGTGCAGCCCGATGACATCCTCTGGCCGCTTCGTCATTCCTGCGATTTCGTTGATATCAAGCGCAGAGGTGTTCGTGGCCAAGATCGCGCCGGTCTTCATCACGCTATCAAGCTCTGTGAAAATCTGGCGCTTGAGGTCCATGTTCTCGAACACCGCTTCGATCACCAGATCGCAATCCGCCAGATCAGCGAGCGACAGTCGTCCGTCAAAGCGATCCATGCGCGCTTCGACCTCGTCTTGTGGGAAACGGCCCTTGTCGGACGAGCGCTGATAGTTCCCCCTCACAACCTTGAGACCGCGATCCAGTGCGTCTTGCGTGGTTTCAACGATGGTGACAGGAATACCAGCGGTCGCGAAGTTCATCGCGATGCCACCACCCATCGTGCCAGCACCGATGATACCGACGCTTTTAATTTCGCGCTTGGGCGTGCCAGCAGGGAGACCTGGCACCTCCCAAGCGGCCGCGCCGGAACTGGCGAGGTATTCGCTGATTTCTACGTCTGTAGGCGTATTCATACTTTGGCCTCTTCATTCTCAAGACAGCTTGCGCAAATCGCGCGTCGGTCAATTTTGTCAGTCGCACCACGGATCAGCGCACCATGCTGGATCCACAAATGCGCGGGAATTTTGAACTTGGCGATATGCGCTTCCAAAAAACGCGCCATCTCATCACGCGAAATCAAAGCACCCTCTTTCAATTGCACAGCCGCGCCAACCGCTTCACCAAGACGCGCATCTGGCACGGAAAACGCTGCTGCCTCAAGCACGTCAGGATGACGATGCAGCGCCCCTTCCACATCAAGGCAGGCGATGTTTTCGCCGCCGCGAATGATGATATTTTTCTTGCGATCCAAAATAGTGACATAGCCATCTGCATCGAGCACACCCAAGTCACCCGTGCGCAGCCAACCGTCCTGCAATGTCTCTGCTGTCGCGTCCGGCTTGTTGAGATAACAGCGCATGTTGGCAGGGCTTTTGACGGTGATCTCACCCAACTCGCCGAGCGCAACATCGTTCCCGTTGTCATCGAGCATGCGCAATTCCTGCACAGGCGGATGCAGCTTGCCCGCACTTTCTGGGCGCGCAACGTAGTCGTCACCAATCATGCCAATACCCAGCGCGTTGGTCTCCGTCATGCCCCAGCCCGTTGCGACACCTGCGTTCGGGAAAGTCTCGGCCAATTGCGCCACCTGCGCGCCCGGCCGTTTGGCACCGCCTGCGCCCAGATAATCCATCGCGGGCAAAGTCTCGCCCATCGCGCGCGCGGCTTGCATCAGTTCTGCTGATTGCGTCGGCACACCTAGGAAACGCGTGATCGTGTTGTCGCGCATCAGCCGCACCGCTTCGGCCGCATCCCATTTACGCATCAGGGTGATCTTGGCCCCCGCAGGCAGGCTAAGCAGGAACAATGGATGCGTTGCCGTAACATGAAACAGCGGTGTGACCACCAGCGCAGAGGGGCGCAAAGCCGCAGGTGCATCAGGCTCAGGCGGATCAATCAACGGCGCAATCACCGACTGCATCAACCAACTAAACACTGCGTTCACGGCGCCGCGATGGGTCTGCACCACGCCCTTGGGACTGCCGGTCGTGCCAGAGGAATACATGATCGCGAAATCATCATCCGTGTCGATCGTGACCTCAGGTGCCGTTCCTGCCTTAGCACCCTCAATCAGCGCATCGATATCAAATGCGCCGTGCCCCTTGGCATCGCGCACAGAGACCAGCGTCAGCCCAAGCGCTTCTTTCAATGGCTGCAAGCGCTCCATCCGAGGACCATCTGCAAAGACCACCTTCGCTTCGCTATCGCGCAGGGCGTAGTCCAACTCTTCAGGCGTCCACCACGCATTCAGGAAAACGACGATGCCGCCGATGGATGAAATCGCCAGCACAGACATCAACAAGTCAGGGTAGTTGCGCATCGCAACCGCGACGCGGTCGCCTTGCCCCAAACCCAGTTCATCGCGCATCGCATGGGCCAGTTTGTTCACACCGCTCGTGAATTCCGCGTAGGTCTGGCTCTCGTCTTCATAGGCCAGATATTCCAGCTGACCATCACCATGCTGCGCCCAACCTGCGGCCAGCAATCCGGGCACATTGGGTGGAATATTCTTGAACGCCTTAAACGTCACACCGCGCACATCGACCTCGTGCAACGCGAACGTCGGGTTCGTGGTTACGACATGGCGCACCGCCTCTTCAGGGGTCATCGCCGTCATTGTAGCATCTGGAATATGGACATTTTCCCCTCCCAAAGAAAACGAGCAACTTAAACCAGACTAGGCAGTAAATTTGCCCCTGCCAATCCCGCAGAACGGAACGTCATTCCGCTAATTTGTGCTTGGAACGGGTTCTTGAAGAAAGACAAGTTGCAATATGCGCGCTCTATTGCGCGGCAGCACATGGATGGCAGCGCAGCCAATCCAAGCAGCTTAGAAAGCAATTATTGCCTGTGCCTGATCAAACCCATAAGGGCATACTTGTAATTTTTTTACTGGGGTAAATGTTTTAACGTTTATATCTATCGCTTTGAGCGTCGCTGCCGCGTTGCCATTCTCACTTTCAGCTCAAAGTTCAGAGATTGAATGCGGCACATCTTACACCGTTTCGCCCGGTGACACACTTAGCAAAATCAGTATCAAAGCGTACGGCGTCAGCGCGTTTCAGGTTCTGTAAGAAGCGAACATGGAATCGCTTGGGAAAAACCCCAACTTACTTTTCGTTGGACAGAAAATTCTCGTGCCGTGCCGAAATGCGACGCCAGTCGTCGAAGTCGCAGAACCTGCGAACGAACCCGTTGCCAGCCAGCCCTACACCGATCAAAGCGCGCAGTTTGATCTGGTCACTTCTGGTCAGGTCGATGCGACCTATGTCTACAACGGCTATCTCGCTGACTCACATCCGTTGCTGCAATTGCCAATGATCCCGCTCATGGGTGGTTCTGCTGAACAAACGGCTGTGTCCTTGTGGAACTTGCACGAAAAGTATCTCTCCACGTCCAATTATTTTAACGAGGCGCAGCTCTTGGGCTTCATATCCGCCCCTGACGCACACATCTGGCGCGATCTCGATACGCCTGTAATGGCCGGCGAGGATATTCTACAAAAGAACGCCTACCCTGTCCCATACTTCGATGGTCTGGACACCATTGGACCCAGGCAGGTTCAAGCCCAGAACAAAGAAAAATACGCAAGCGGCTTTGACGCGGATGGTAATGCGCTGGCCTTTTTGATGGCGCATGGCGCTGCGCGCGGTGGCGCGCGCCCTAAAAAGGGTGCGCCGGTTCCCAATCGATTGCAGCACGGAAACGCTTCATTTGGCATCGTAACTATAGACGGGCTGCCAACTGTCGCCCCACGCTTTGCGCCACAGCTTTTTGCGTTCACTGTGCTGGATCGGCACGCCACCTTTCCACAGATCAGCATGGTCTTGCCCGTACTCTTCAAAGTACGCGGTAAGTTGCCCGTCAAGCGCTGCTTTGATGTCAGCAAACGCAGGATCACCCGCTAGGTTCAGCGTCTCGCTCACGTCATTCTCTACATCAAACAACTCGTCTTGAAAACCAGTGGTGCCAGTGTCGAACCGCTTGAAATACGCCCACTTCGGTGTGCGGATGACACGGGTTTCCTCTTGCTCCGAAAAGACAGCGTCAGCCCCCCAATCACTCAGATCACCGCCCGTCAAAATCGGCAGCAAAGACCGGCTCGGTACGCCTGCCTCCTGTTGCGCCGCGCCCGTATGATCGAGGATCGTGGCAAAAACATCCATGCCCGACACCATCAGTTTTGAGCGCAGCCCCTGAACCGTCACTCCGTTTTGATGCATGATCATCGGAATGTTATGCGCCGCGCGGTGTAAGTTCGACGGCAGCGTGGCGGCACCATGCCCCCAGAACCCATGCTCACCCGTGGACAAACCATGATCAGTCGTAAAGACCAGCAATGTGTCGTCGGCAATGCCAAGACGATCCAGCGTGGCGATGATCTTGCCGACGCCATCATCGACCATGGAAATCTGACTGTAAAAGTTGCGCAACGTCCCCAAATCATTGGGCGCACGCATAAGCATCGAGAAATCCAGATGTGCAGAGCTTTCACTGCTGCGCAGCATAAACCCATCGACTGCGGCTTTGCTCAATCCCCTGCGCGGGATCGAATGCATCGGGCAATCAGCGTAGCGCGCTGTATGGCGGTTCTCGTCCGTCTCTTTCGTGGCAGGCCAGTGACCATAGGGCGCGGGGTAGGGAAGGTAGAGGAAAAAGGGCGTGTCGGCAGCAGTCTGCTCTTCGATAAACGCGACGCCTTTGTCGGTGAAGAAATCCACCGAATGGCCCGGTTGATCGTAAACTTCACCATTGTCGAAAATCTTGTTGCGATAAAAACTGCGCACATGGCCGTCTTCAAGCGTGACCCAATTGTCAAACCCCTCAGCAGGCGACGTGGGCTGGCCCAGATGATACTTGCCAACCAGCGCTGTCGCGTACCCCTTTGACTTGAGCGCCTTTGGCAGCGTGTTGAGCCCGTCCAGCGCATGCCAATCAGCAGGCCACTCGTTGCTTTTGCGGTCATCAATCCACGAATGCACACCGTGCTGTGAGGGCAGTTTGCCCGTCAGCACAGAGGCGCGACAGGGCGAACAAAACCCGTTCGGGCAAAACGCATTATCAAAGGTCACACCCTTGCGCGACAAGGCGTCCAAATGCGGCGTGTGGATTTCGCTGTTGCCATAACACCCCAACGTCGCGGCCTGTTGGTTGTCCGTAAAGATCAAAATGATGTTGGGTTGCTTTGGCATCAGCTCTTCCTTTTAGGCACTCAGTTTGATCACCCGTTTGCCAAATCCGTCACCGCGCAAAAGACCGATAAACGCGGCTGGCGCCTTTTCCATCCCCTCGATCATCTCTTCGCGATACTTGATCTGGCCCGACGCCACCCAAGCACCCATTTGCTTGGCAAACTCAGGGTAGAGATGACCAAAATCATCAAACACAATAAAGCCGCGCATGGTCATTCGCTTGCGCAACATCATGCCCATCAGCAGGCTCATACGATCCGGCCCATCCGGCAGAGAGGTGGCGTTGTATTGCGAAATCAACCCACACACTGGGATACGCGCGGAGGGGTTCAAAAGCGGCATCACCGCATCAAACACAGCGCCACCGACGTTCTCGAAGTAGATGTCGATGCCCTTGGGGACCGCCGTTTTCAACGCCTGACGAAACCCGTCCGCCTTATAATCAATGCACTCATCAAACCCGAGCACATCTACCACATGCGCACATTTCTCAGCGCCACCCGCGACGCCCACAACCCGCAAACCCAGGATCTTGGCGATCTGTCCAACAGTTGCGCCAACAGGCCCGCTTGCACCAGCGACAACCAGCGTTTCACCCTCTTTGGGTTGACCAATCTGTGTCAAACCCGCCCAAGCCGTCAGACCCGGCATCCCGAGAACACCCAGCGCCCAAGACGGGTTCTTTGGGTCTTTGCCCATGTTGATCACCATTGTGCCATCAGACACGCTGTAATCCTGCCACCCGCCGAACGCGACGACCCAATCGCCCGCCTCAAAACCCTTCACATCGGATGTCATGACTTCAGCGACAGTGCCGCCGACCATCGTGCCACCAATCTCAACAGGCGCCGCGTAGGAGGGCGCATCACTCATGCGGCCGCGCATATACGGGTCCAGCGACAGATACTCGTTGCGCAACAACATTTGCCCCGCACCAGCCACCGGCATATCCCCGCTCTCAAGACGCAAGGTCTGCTCTGTAGGTTCACCCACAGGGCGCTCGGCAAGAACAAATTTACGATTGGCGCTATTGGTTTGTGTCATGTCTTAAATCCCCTTGGGTTTCATGTTGCCCCAAGGGTTAGCCATTTCAGACCATGCAACAAGACGGATTGCCACTTACGCTACGTCCTAGCCAATCGCGTCGCTACGCCCAGCTGCACGCCCCGAGAAGATGCATCCGCCAAGGAACGTCCCCTCCAGCGCGTTGTAGCCGTGATAGCCACCACCGCCAAAACCCGCCACTTCTCCTGCGGCAAACAAGCCCTCGATTGCAGTGCCATCCGCACCCACCATCTGACTGTCGAGATTGGTCTGTAAACCACCCAACGTCTTTCGGGTGATCAGGTTCAGTCGCACCGCGATCAACGGGCCATTGTCCAGATCAAGAAACTTATGTGGTGCGGCGGTACGTACTAATTTGTCGCCGCGATATTGCCGCGCAGAACGGATCGCATTCACCTGTAGATCCTTGCTAAATTCATTGTCGATCTGCGCATCTCTCGCCGCGATTTGCGCGCGCAAGTGCGGCGCGTCAATCAGGTATTCACCCGTCGCCTTGTTCATTCCGGCAACCAGCTCTTCGAGCGTATCCGCGACGACAAAATCCTCGCCATGCTCTTTGAACGCTTCCACCGGACCCGTTGCTTTGCTCCCCGAGAAAACCCGCTGCTTTAGGACTTCGATCCACTTGCCCGAGGTGAAATCAGGGTTCTGCTCAGAGCCTGAAAGCGCGAATTCCTTCTTGATCACCTTCTGCGTCAGCACGAACCAACTGTAATCATACCCCGTATCGAGGATCGCCTTGAACGTGCCAGTCGTGTCAAAACCGGGCAGGGCAGGTGCCCGAAAGCGTTGGCCCTTTGCATCAAACCACATCGACGATGGACCGGGCAAAACGCGGATGCCGTGACGTGGCCAAATCGGATCCCAGTTCTTGATCCCTTCGGTGTAAAACCACAGCCGATCACGGTTAATCACATGCCCGCCCGCGGCCTCTGAAATATCCAACATGCGCCCGTCCACATGCTTTGGCACACCCGATAGCATGTTCTGCGGCATCGCTCCGAGACGCTCAGTCGGCCAGACCTTTTCGATCATCTCAAAGTTCCCGCCAATCCCGCCAGAGGCCACAACAACCGACGACGCCTCATAGGCAAAATCACCGATAACGTCGCGCGTGGTTTCGGCACCCTGCATCGCACTATCCGCCGCCAAGATACGCCCCGCGACACCCTTAGCCGCGCCATTCTGCATCTCGATATGATCAACTTGATGGCGGTACATGAACGTGATGCGCCCAGCTTCTTCATGCGCTTTGCAACGACGGATAAAATGCTCCAAAACGCCAGGCCCAGTGCCCCAAGTGATATGGAAACGCGGCACAGAATTGCCATGCCCGTCGGCGTATCCATCGCCGCGCTCGGCCCAGCCGACAACAGGGAACCAACGCAAACCCATTTCGTGTAACCAAGGCCGCATCTCGCCCGCTGCAAAGTCGAGATATTTGTCAGCCCATTGCCGTGGATACGCGTCCTCAGCACGATCAAATTTCGCCGATCCCATCCAGTCATTCAACGCCAGCGCATGACTATCCTTGATCCCCATGCGCCGTTGTTCGGGCGTATCAACCATAAACAAACCACCGAGCGACCAAAACGCTTGCCCGCCAAGGTTTTGCGGTCCTTCTTGATCAACAATCAAAACAGATTTCCCACGATCGCCAAGCTCGGCCGCTGCGGCAAGCCCCGCCAAACCTGCACCTACAACGATAACATCTGCCTTCATGAGTTCATTCCTTTAAACAACATAATTCCTATTATGTGTTGTTCATTTATCCAACAGATGCGCAGCTGACTGATTGTAGAGCACTTTGTTGTTCTGCGCATTCTGCTCCCCCCGGTTTTGTTTCGCTTTGTGCAAATTGATCGCGCGCATCACTGCTGGCCGCTCTTTGATCCGCTGGCGCCATGCTTTCGCATTCGGGAAATCCTCCAGCGAAGAGGTCAGCGGCTTGGCAATAAACACCCAAGGGAACGCCAACATATCCGCAATCGAATATTCCCCAACAATCCAATCCTGCCCGTCCAAGCGCCGCTCCAACACCGCGAGGTTACGCTCGTATTCACCGCGGTACCGCTTGGCACTATAGTCTTGCCCCTCAGGCGCGTAATTCACAAAATGGCTGAGCTGACCGCCCATTGGCCCTTGGTTGCCAACCTGCCAAAACAGCCATTGCATCACCTCTAACTTCAACGCCGGATCGTCCGGCAAAAAGCGACCAGCCTTCTCGGCCAAATACCAAAGGATCGCACCCGATTCAAAAACCGACGTCCCCGTCTCTTGATCCACAATCACTGGCATCTTTGCATTCGGGCTAATCGCCAAAAACGCGGGCTTGAACTGATCCCCTTCCCCGAGCTTCATCAAATGCGTCGTGTACTCGACCCCCAACTCTTCGAGCAGGATCGCGACCTTCCAGCCGTTCGGCGTTGGCGCATAATAAAAATCAATCATTCTTTCGGCTCCTGAACATCCCTAGCGGCCCCACTTGCAATCAACTCTGCAATCTCATCCGCACTATAGCCAGCCTCTGCCAAAACTGCGCGTGTCTCTTGACCCAACTTCTGGGCAGGGCTTGGATCGAAATCACTATACCCGACAAACCGCGCAGGCGGGCGGGCTTGGCGCAAACGGCCTGACTGCGGATGATCCGTTTCAATCACGATTCCATTCGCTTCAACTTGCGGATGGCTGATCATTTCAGTCCGCGTTAAAATCCGCGCGCACGGCACATCGAATTCCGTCAAACGCTCCATCCAGAAGTCTGTGGTCTGGTCTTTCAACGCCTCTTGCGTCAGCTCTAGCCGCATATTCTTGTTAATGTCCCTTAGCGTCGCCGTTGCAAACCTTGGGTCGTCCAGCCATTGCTCACGATCCAGCGCACGCGCAAGGTTTTCCCAACTCTTATTCGTCATCGCAGCCACCGAAATATGCCCGTCCGATGTTGTGTAAATCAGATCAATCCAGCTTTGCGGTGCGTCCTGTTCTGGCTCATCACCAACAAACGTATGCGCCGACATATCAGACCCCCACAGGAAGCTGATGATCGTGTCCAGCATCGACAAGCTCACCGTCTGCCCCTGCCCCGTTCTCGCACGCGCAAGCAGCGCCGCTGTCACCGCTTGGCTTGCCTGCACTGCCGTCAGTTTGTCCGGTAGGATCGTGCGCACCAACTTGGGTTGACGATCATCCGCCCCACCCTGCACCGTCGTTAGCCCCGACAAAGCTTGGATCAGTGGATCAAACACAGGTTTGTTGGCCCAAGGTCCCTCAAACCCGAATCCCGCGATTGAGACGTAAATGATATCAGGACAGACCGCGCGCACAGCCGCTTCGCCCAACCCTATCCGCTCCGCAACACCAGGGCGAAAGTTCTGGATAAACACATCTGAACGCGCTGCGAGTTTCAGGCAGGCTTCTACGCCCGCCTTCTCTTTCAGGTTCAAAGCAACAGAGCGCTTGTTGCGGTTGTTGTTCAGGAACGACGAGGAAAACCCACCCTTGCGAACAGAAACCAAACGCGTGTGATCGCCCCCTTCTGGGTGCTCAACCTTTATCACCTCAGCCCCCTGATCGGCCAAGATCATCGTGCTCATCGGTCCAGAAATCATCGAGGTCAGATCAACAATCCGAAATCCGCTCAGTGGTCCGTCCATCGCATTCGTCTCCAGAAACTATCGCCTTTAGCCAAGCATGAGCCGTAACGAATGGCAACGACGACTGACTTAGCCGCAACGTCACAAAGATTAGCATTCGCTTTCCTGTACGCACTTGCGCTTAATCTTATCCAAATCATCTCGAAGAGGCCCACATGAACTTAGAACACGCCATCAACGACCGCCGCTCCATCCGTGGGTTTACCGATCAACCTGTCTCAAAAGAATTGCTCGAAGAGGTAATCGCCCTCGCCAATCGCGCGCCCTCTTCGATGAACACACAGCCTTGGCATTTACATGTGTTAACGGGTGAACCCCTCGAACGTGTCCGCAAAGGCAATACCGAAAACATGCTCGCTGGTGTGAAACCCACACGCGATATCGAGGATTATTCCGAGTACCAAGGTGAGCATCGCAAACGTCAGATTGAAATCGCGGTCCAGCTTTTCGAAGCCATGGGTATTGAGCGACACGATGCCGAACGCCGCCAAGATTGGGTGATGCGCGGCTTTCGTCAGTTTGACGCCCCCGTCTCTATCGTCGTGTGTTTTGACCGTTCACTGTTAGCGAATACGATCGCTCACTTTGATACAGGCGCGATGACTTACGGTCTGGTCCTCGCTGCATGGAGCAAAGGTTTGGGAAGTGTGATCAACGGTCAAGGCATCATGCAAAGCCCGGTCGTGCGCGAGGTAGCAGGCATTCCTGAAGATCAGGTTATTTTAACGTGCGTTGCGCTCGGCTGGCCTGACGAGGATTTCGTTGCTAACTCTGTCGTTTCGCGCCGTCGTCCGGTAAGTAACCTGACGCATTTTTTGGGTTTTGTGGAATAAGTTCACAACTGTGAACTATTCGGGGCTTTTGTCAGGGTTCACAGTTGTGAACTTACGCGACTTCCTTTCGAGCAAGTGCCATCACCATCGGACCGCTCGAAAACCGCCCTGCCCTCGCCTTCCTGCTGAGTGCTTTCAGATAGCCGTTCGGAATTTCAATTTCTGCGAAGCGATCTAACATACAAGCCACCACAATCGCAGCCTCGACCTGCCCCATTGCATCTACAGTCTCATCCCAAACTGACTTATGTAGACCCATCATCGGTCCCACTTTTTGAGCGGCCTCAACAAGCTGCGCCCAATGGGTCAAACTTGTATCCGTATAGTTCCAAATCTCTCGACAATGCGCTCTCACTATTTGGATTGGAACATTCGATTGGTCTTTTTCAATTTCATAGCACTTTGTTTTTCTGGCTAGGTGCTCAGCTGGCTTTTTTGCGGTTTCGTTTAATCGATATATATCTTTATTATACACAGAGTCCTCGAGCACCCGACTTTTGACGGGTTGACGTCTGACCGTAGA
>NZ_MLCB01000211.1 GCF_001890925.1 Planktotalea frisia | reverse complement strand
ATAAAGAATATGAAATCCAAACCCGCAAACTCTCGTTATGAATGAGGGAGCCTAGGGGGGCAGGTCAGGGGGCACCATTAAATCAATGACTTAGCAGTTTTCTATTGGGTCTTCGTGTTTTTCAGCGAGACACTCAGCGAGACAAAGTGTCGTAGAATTACGCTATTCAGCGTTATGGATGACTTGTTTTTCACACCCAATTTATGCCACGCGCGCCTGCACACGCGCGGCGGTGTGCTGCTGGTGTGAGCCTGCGCCCTCTAAGTGGTCTGCCCGGTGATCTCGAGGCCTTTGTCGATCATTACAATCATCAGCGCTACTACGAGAGCATCAACAACGACACGTCCGCCGACGTCTACTTTGGCCGCGATAAAGCCATTCTCAGAGAAAGGGAAAAGATCAAGAAACAGACGATCCGACAACGCCACTTGCAACATCAAAAACAAGCAGCATAATTGATCACATAAACGAACCAGAGCCTCTGGTACTCAAATCGCCCTGACGTCTAACTTTATACGACGACGGACAACCTTGGTTCTAGACAAACGCTGTTATGCTGGATCAAAATAAAGTTGATATGATAGAAAGTTGAAGCATTGAGTATAGAAATCGTCCCTGACAGCTGGAGAATGGATGCGGCGACTGTCGCGAGCGCGTTCAAGACAGCGGCGATCCGCGCGCCCGATGCAATTTATTGCAAAAGTGCGACTGGTTCGTTGACCTACGCCCAGGCGGCCGGCGCGATCCAATCCCTAGCGGATGAGTTGCGTGCGGACGTTCAGGGACGTTCTGCTGCGTTGATCTTGCCGAACTCAAAAGCGTTTTTGATTGCCTATTTCGCGGTTCTATTCGCGGGTGGGAAACCTGCGTTGATCAATCATGGGCATCCCGCCCCAACGATTGCCAAATTGTTAGGTAGTCTTGATGCGGCAGTTGTTCTGTCGGACCATGAGCAAGGTAAAGGCACAACACGCCTTTTGAATGATGACCTTTTGGGGGTGCTGGTAAAACCTGTCGATATGAATGGGTTGATCGACCCCAGCACTTCAGAGGACATTGCCGCGATCATGTATTCAGGAGGCACGACGGGCTTGCCGAAACAGGTTCCACATTCAAACGCTTCCATTATTGCCACGATGGAACGTGGCGACTGGGGCTGGCGTACGCGCGCTGATGAAGTCTGGCTACCTGTAGCGCCTTTTACGCATATTTACGGGTTCCTAATGGGGCTGACCAACCCGATCATGCAATCCGGTACAACTGTTATTCCAGAGCGATTTCAACCTGACTTGATCGTGGATATGTTAGAAACTGAAAAAGTCACCATTTTTGGCGGTGGGCCCCCCGCGATCTATCAAGCGGTGATGGCGTCTAGCAAATTTGCGGATGCCAAGTTTACTAACTTGCGCATATGCCCTGGCGGCGGCGCGCCGTTTCCGCTGGATGTGCATAATCGCTGGGAAGCGGCGACAGGCCTAAAGATTTACGAGGGCTACGGCATGACCGAGATCGCCCCGATTTCGATCAACACTGACGAGCATGGCGTAAAACCGGGATCAGCAGGTAAGGCCGTCCCAGATACTTTGATCGAGATTGTCGATCTTGAAACAGGTGATACGGTGCTACCCACAAGCGAAGCGGGGGAAATTCGTGTCAAAGGCCCGCATATGATGACAGGTTACACTGGCAATCCAGAAGAAACTGCAATCGCGCTACGACATGGGTTTGTCTACACTGGCGATATCGGAACGCTGGACAATGAGGGGTTCCTGACGATCACGGATCGCAAAAAGAACGTGATCTTTGTGAGCGGATTTAATGTCTTCCCGCGCGAGGTTGAAGAAATGTTGCTGACCCATCCAGCCATATCTGGGTCTTGCGCTGTGGCGCGCGCGCATAAGCGGTCCGGTGAGGTGCCTGTTGCCTTTGTTACATTGCGCTCAGATGTGGACGTGGCCAACATTATGGCTTTCTGCAAACACAACCTGATCGCTTATAAGCTGCCTGAAGACGTGATCATCTTGCCAGAAATGCCGCTTACTCCGGCGGGTAAAGTTGATCGCACCGTTCTGCAATCCAGCCTGAAAGCACAGTCATGAACGATAAAATTGACGCTCTTAAGTCCCGTATGGTGCTGCCTGCTATCGCCGCGCCGATGTTTCTGGTCTCAAACCCAGAGACCGTCATTGCGTCGTGTAAAGCGGGTGTCATGGGATCGTTTCCTGCCCCGAATGCTCGGACCACTGATGATTTGCGGGGCTGGTTAACCCATATCAACGACAGTGTTTGCCAAGACGACGCGCCTTGGGCGATGAACATGATTACGCATTCCAGCTACGGTCGGTTCGAAGGTGAAATTGCCTTGGTAGAGGAATTTCAACCTGATTTAGTGATCACTGCTTTAGGGGGACCGCACCGTGTTACGCAACAGGTCCACGCCTATGGCGGCCTTGTTTTTGCGGATGTGATTTCCCCGAAACTCGCACAAAAAGCTTTGGACAAGGGCGCGGATGGTTTGGTTTTGGTCTGCTCGGGTGCAGGTGGGCATACCGGTGAATTTGCAATGCTGCCGTTCGTCGAAGAGGTGCGCAGCTTTTTTGATGGACCACTGATTGTTGGCGGCGGCATCGGCACGGGGCACGCCGTTCGTGCGGTTGAAAATCTTGGTGTTGATTTTGCCTACCTTGGCACGCGTTTTCTTGCGGCGAATGAGACGATGATTAGCCAAGAATACCGCGAGATGGTTTGGCAGAGCGCGATGGAAGACCTGATCGCGTCGCGCGCCATTACAGGTGCTTTGGGCAACTGGATGCGCGCGAGTGTCGAAGCGGCAGGTCTAACTCTTGAAGATATGAAAGAAACCGTCAAAATTGATTTCTCCGGCGATATGCACGATGCTCCCAGAGGGTGGAAACACGTCTGGAGTGCCGGGCAAGGTGTCGGCGGAATTACCAAGTCAGAGAGCATTGCTGACGTTGTTGCCGAATTGTCAGGCGAGTATGCACAAGCGGTTTTTCGGCAAAGCAAAGGTAGCCGATATGCGGCAGCGGACAAAAACGAAAGCGGAGCATAAATTATGAGCATCAGCATTGAAGAGGTCGAGATCGTCAAAACCATCTTGAAGCATACAGAAGACGGCACGACAGATATGCAGCCAGATCTGATGCGCAATCCGGTGACGACCTATACTGATCCTGATGTGTTGACCAAAGAGATCGACGTATTGTTCCGTAAATTCCCGATTATCATAGGACATTCCGAACAGCTCGATGGGCCTGCGTCGTACTTTACCAACGATGAATTAGGCGTGCCGATCCTGATCACGCGCAACAATGACGGTGTCGTCAAAGCCTTTATGAACGTCT
Organism: Planktotalea frisia; assembly: GCF_001890925.1. Classification (GTDB taxonomy): domain Bacteria; phylum Pseudomonadota; class Alphaproteobacteria; order Rhodobacterales; family Rhodobacteraceae; genus Planktotalea; species Planktotalea frisia. The sequence continues at coordinate 12,743 of NZ_MLCB01000211.1, read as the reverse complement.
GTCGTCACCGCGGCGCGCGCTTGGCTGATAGCGAGTGTGGCCATGCAAAAACCTTCTCCTGCCCCTATCACAAATGGACTTACGATCTGAACGGTGATTTGCGCGGCTTGCCACAAGCGGCTGGGTTTGGCGACATTGACAAGAAAGATTTGGGCCTCGTCGAACTCCCTGCCTTTGAGCGTTTTGGTTTGATCTGGGTGCGTCCGTCCGTCAGCGATGAACCGCTTGCTTTTGACGCATGGATCGCGCCGATGGCTGAGCAACTTGGCGGGCTAGGCCTGGACACGCACACTGTCTTTAAAACTTGGTCGCTGGATCGCAAAATGAACTGGCATCTCGCACTTGAGGGTTTTCAGGAATCTTATCACTTTTGCGGCGCACACGAACACACAGCCTGTTCCGCGTACCTTGATAATCAAAGCGTGTGGACGGACAACTACCCGCATGTGCGCCATTCTGTGCCGTTGCCAACGGTGATTGAGTTGAAAGACCAAGCACCAGAGGACTGGAACCCGCGCCCTTACTTTATGACGCAAAACTACGTGTTCCCCTGCAATTATGTGCAGGTGATGACGGATCACGTCTACATTCATACGATCATTCCAACGGGCCAAGACACCTGCATTTTCAAATGCATGATGCTGATCGCCGAGCCGCCAAAAACCGAAAAAGCAGAACGCTATTGGCAGAAAAATTACGATGTTATTCGCACCGTCTTTGATGAGGACTTCGAGATTGGTGAAAACATCCAGAAAGGTTTGAACACTGGCGCAAATACTGAGTTTCTGTTTGGTCGCTATGAAATTGGTTTGCACCTTGGCACCAAAGCAATCCACGATGCGCTTGCCGGAAAGCTGACCGCGTAAAAGTCGACGGAGACAACGTATGCAATATGACCCCAGATCAGACAAATGCCCGCTGCCGTATTCGCCCTTTAAATCTTGCACAGTTCCCCGTCCTATTGGCTGGCTCAGCACAATTAGCCGTGATGGTGTGCCCAATCTTGCGCCCTATTCGCAGTGGCAAAACCTGACCTTTGATCCGCCTATGGTGATGTTCGCGGCCAACCAATATTCATCCGGTAAGCGCAAACACACGGTCATCAATGCCGAGGAAACTGGATGGTTTGTTTGGAACATGGCGACGTACGAATTGCGAGAGGCGGTTAATTTGTCCGCAATGGAAGTCGCGGCAGACGTGGACGAATTCGTGCATGCAGGAGTCACTGCTACGTCTTGTGTTGATGCCCCGGGACCTCGGGTAACGGAAAGCCCTGCTCAGTTTGAATGCAAGTACCTGAGCACACACCGTTTGCGCGGCAGTTCAGAGCACGGCTGGGTCGATGTGGTCTACGGTGAAGTGGTGCGCATTCACGTAAAGGACGAAGTGATCACGCCTGAGGGCAAGTTGGATATCCCTAGCATTAGACCTTTGGCCCGTCTTGGCTATTACGATTACACTTCCGTCACCGAGACTTTTGAGATGAAAATTCCCGGGCCGAATGGGATGACAAACGTTGGTCTTGAGGGCAAACAATAACCGGCTAAGTTAGGTTTTGGACAGGCGAACATTATAGATCAAGGTGCGCCTGACTCTAGGACAACCCCAACATTTGACATGCCTGCGTCGAGTAGTTTCGGATTTGACATTGGACAAGCTGATCTTCAACTTGCCGTAACTTCACGACAATCTCTTCCAGCTTGGGTCTCTTGATGTTAATCTCCGGTCCTCCGCTTTCCTAGGGTCAGGACTCATAACCAGAATATGACTGTTGCGGCGAGAGCGATTGCCGACAGGAAGACCTTTGGACAGCGGTCATAACGGGTTGAGACACGTCGCCAGTCTTTGAGCCTGCCGAACATCCTTTCGATGCGGTTGCGGCGTTTGTATCGGCGCTTGTCGTACTTGATGGTCGTTATGCGCGATTTGCGTCCCGGGATGCAGGCCTTGGTGCCCTTATCTACAAGGGTTTCGCGGAACCAATCGGCATCATACCCTCGATCGGCGAGAAGCCAGTCGGCTTTTGGCAGATCGTTCATCAAGGCCGCAGCGCCAGTATAATCACTGACCTGCCCAGCGGTTATGAATAGGCGGACAGGACGGCCGATGGTGTCTGTTACAGCATGCAATTTGGTGTTCATGCCGCCTTTAGTCAGCCCGATCAGGCGTCCACGCCCCCCTTTTTCAACCCCAGGCTGGAAGCTGTGCGATGCGCCTTGAGGTGTGTTGCATCAATTGAGATGGTTGTGTTGTCGGGGGCTTGCTCAGCCAATCCCATCATGATCCGGGCAAACACGCCCATATCACTCCAACGCTTCCAGCGGTTATACAACGTCTTTGGTGGGCCATACTCGGTAGGTGCATCGCACCACCTTAAACCATTGCGATTGATGAAGATAATGCCACTCAGGACACGCCTGTCATCAACGCGAGCACGACCTCGGCTCTTTGGAAAGTAAGGCCGCAGACGCTCCATCTGCGCCTCAGTCAGCCAGTATAAGTTGCTCATGGTATCCCCCGAAACTGGGGATCGTGAACCATGACAACGCGAAAAGCTCAATCAATTAATGGGTCCTGAACCTACAAGACGGGCCATAGGGCGGTTGCTGTTTTTATTTTTCTACTGGGCCAAGAGGTTCCAAAATGCCAAAATGGGCCCGCGTACCATTTCCTTTTCATGTCTTATTTTCCGCAGTTCTCGCTGACTTACCGATTGGGTTGGAACAAAAAACTTTAAACCATCGGGCTGACTGCGCACTGCATCAAACGGCAAAATACTGGCTCCTAACCCACGCCGCACAAACGATAGAATGGCTGTGGTATTACGCGCCTCCAGAGTGCTGGCAAACCGCAGATCATTTACAATTGGGTCATCGACCAGTTCGCAAAGCGGATTTGCGATCAAGGACTCAAGCCCAAGCGCTTCCCAACCGGATGCGTCCTCATTGCGAAGATACGCCATGTGGATAGGTCCGTTTTCCGCACAAACAATACCAAGGTCGTCAGATCGAATGCGCTCACCCTCCAGCGGGGCGTCGGGCGGTGCGGAAACGATTCCAATATCGGCCTCATCGTATTCAACGCGTGCACGGACTGTAATACTGTCGACATCACTGATCTCAATTCGCACATCCGGATGGACGGCGCGAAATGCCTCAATGACATCTGGCAGCAAGGCCACCGTAGCAGAGGGCACCGCAGCGATGCGCACGATTCCTGTGGTCGACATCGCGTGACGGCGGATTGCATTCGCACTTTTGTCAAAAACATCGGTGGCACGCTGACTTTCCAATAGAACAAGCTGGCCCAACGGCGTCAGGCGGCTTTTCCGATCTGTCTCAAATAGGGGACCCCCAACTTCTTCTTCAAATTGCGCCAACATCATCGACACCGCAGAAGGTGTCCGGCCCAAAACAGCGGCAGCACCAGCAAGCGTACCTTGCGCTGCTGTAACCGAGAATGTTCTGAGCATTTCGAGCTTAATGGACATTCAGAATTCCTGAAAAAAACTTCAATTCTTTGAGATTGATTGAATTTATCGAAACCGTCTAGACCACAATTAAATAAATTGGAGACCACCATGACCGACCCTACGCAGCTTTACATTGATGGCGCATGGACAGATGGGGCGACGCAAATCGAAAACCGCAATCCATCTGATACGTCGGATTTGATTGGTATGTATGCGCAAGCCGATGCCGTCCAGTTGGACGCCGCACTGGATGCCGCCCGACGTGCACAACCTGCATGGTGGGCTGCGGGCATTCAAAAACGCCATGATGTGCTGATGGCAATCGGCACAGAGCTGATGGCGCGCGCCGACGAAATCGGGCGCATGTTGTCACGCGAAGAAGGAAAGCCGATGGCCGAAGGCAAGGGCGAGGTGTACCGCGCGGGACAGTTCTTTACCTATTTTGCCGCAGAAACCCTCCGCCAGCATGGCGATATGGCCGAAAGTGTACGCCCGGGAATCGAGATTGACGTGCGCCGCGAGCCGGTTGGTGTTGTGGCGATCATCTCGCCGTGGAACTTCCCGGTGGCAACTCCTGCTTGGAAAATTGCCCCAGCGCTTGCCTTTGGTAACGCAGTTGTTTGGAAACCTGCAAACGTCACCCCTGCTAGCGCCATGGCCCTGACAGAAATTATTGCGCGTCAGGACATTCCCAAAGGCCTGTTCAACCTCGTCGCTGGTCCGGGCCGAGATGTGGGTCAGCGCCTTGTGGAAAGCGCACAAGTGGACGCGATCAGCTTTACCGGCTCTGTACCGGTGGGTCGGGGTATCGCAGCTGCCGCCATGCAGAACATGACCAAAGTCCAAATGGAAATGGGATCCAAAAACCCGTTGATCGTCATGGACGATGCCGACATTGATCTGGCCGTGATGCATGCTGCCGGTTCCGCTTTCGGGGGGACCGGTCAGAAATGCACCGCGGCAAGCCGGTTGATCGTTCACAGTGCCATCCATGATGCCTTCGTGGAAAAGCTGATCGCAGCTACCAAGGCCCTGAAAGTCGGGCACGCGCTTGAAGCAGGCACACAACTTGGCCCCGTGGTCAGTGAAAGCCAGTTGAACCAGAACCTCGACTATGTGGGTATCGGCAAAGACGAAGGCGCTGATCTGCTGTGTGGTGGCGACCGTCTAGAGATGGCCACCGATGGATACTACATGTCCCCTGCCATCTTCACGAATACACGCAACGACATGCGCATCAACGTGGAAGAGATGTTCGCCCCTATTACAGCCGTGCAGCGCGCGGACAGCTATGAGGAAGCATTGAGCCTTGCCAATGACACGCAGTTCGGTCTGACCGCTGGCATTATGACAACCTCGCTTGCCCGGGCCAGCCACTTCCGGGCCAACATGCGTGCGGGCTGTGTGATGGTGAACCTGCCCACCGCTGGTACAGATTATCATGTGCCTTTCGGCGGACGTGGTGCCTCAAGCTTTGGACCGCGTGAGCAAGGCTCTTATGCGTCCGAATTCTACACCAGCGTGAAAACCGCATATGTTTGCGCGGGTGAGCCTGCATGACCTATCTGATTGATGGTCTGCAATACGCCAATTGGTCCGAAAAAATCTTTCGCCAGATGCGCGACGGGGGCGTGGACGCGGTTCACGTGACCATTACCTACCACGAGACGTTTCGTGAGACTGTACTTGTCATCGAACAGTGGAACCGCTGGTTCGAGCAATATCCCGACCTGATTTTTCAGGGGCGCACCGCTGATGACGTCCGCCGCGCCCGCGAAACCGGACGCACTGCGATCTTTTTTGGCTCACAAAACCCATCCTGCATCGAGGATGATATAGGGCTAGTCGAAGTGATGCATACGCTCGGTCTGCGGTTCATGCAGCTGACCTACAACAACCAGTCCCTGCTTGCGTCGGGGTGTTATGAAGACAACGACACAGGTCTGACCCGCATGGGGCGGCAGGTGGTCTCTGAAATGAACCGCGTGGGCCTTGTCGTAGACATGAGCCATTCCGGCGAACGTTCGACGTTTGAGGCAATCGAACATTCTACCCGCCCGATCACCATCAGCCACGCCAATCCCGCCAGCTGGCACAAGGCCCTGCGCAACAAGTCCGACGACCTGCTGCGCGCCCTTGGGCAAAGCGGCGGGTTCCTTGGTCTTTCTGCCTATCCGCATCACCTTAAGGACGGCAGCAAATGCACGCTGCAATCCTGGTGCGATATGGCGGCGTTGGCCATTGATCTGGTGGGATCACAGAATGTCGGCATCGGCACAGACCTGTGTCAGGGTCAACCCGACAGCATCGTCGAATGGATGCGCGTGGGCCGCTGGACCAAGGCCATCGACTACGGCGAAGGATCTGCCGCCAACGCAGGCTTTCCGGCCATGCCGAACTGGTTCCATGACAACCGTGATCTGGCAGGTATCCGCGAAGGGCTTTTGGCGTCTGGTCTGGACCTGGCAACCATAGATGGTGTGATGGGCGATAACTGGCACGCCTTCTTTGACAAAAGTTTTGGGGCACAAGCCAGCCCCAAAGAAATCCAAAACGCTGCCGAATAGGTGGCGCATCATCGCTTCTGGGAGGAACAAAGATGAGTAATACGAACAAAACGACGGGCCTATTTTCAGGCGGAACGGACAAGGCGCTCTTTGCAATCACGGGCGGCTTCATCGCCCTGTTCTGCGCCTATGCATTTTTCAACATTGACGGGCTCTCCGCGCTGGTGGACAGCAGCTTTGCTTTCTCGGCGAAGTATTTCGGTCTTTACTGGCAGATCCTTTTGCTGGCCACGTTTTTGATTGGTCTGGTGCTGTGCGTCCTGCCGGGCTCCAAGACCTTGATGGGCGCGCTGACCATGCCTGAATTTTCAACATTCAGCTGGGCCTCCATGATCATGTGCACACTGCTTGCGGGCGGTGGCGTGTTCTGGGCTGCGGGTGAGCCGATTGCGCATTTCCTGTCACCCCCACCCGTCTTTGGTGACCTGAGCGGTGACGTGCAGGCGCAGGCCCATGCGGCTCTTGCCCAAAGCTTCCTGCACTGGGGTTTTCTGGCCTGGGCTATTCTGGGATCCCTGACGACCGTCATGCTGATGCACTACCACTACGACAAGGGTCTGCCGCTTGCCCCGCGCACGCTGCTTTACCCTGTCTTCGGTGACCGTGCCCTGACAGGCCCCATCGGCCTGATCGCGGATGCGTCCTGCATCATCGCAGTTGTAGCTGGCACCGTTGGCCCCATCGGCTTTCTTGGACTACAAATGTCTTACGGGTTGAACGAGTTGACCGGTATTCCAGACAACTTTGCCACACAGGCTGTTGCGATCATGGCGCTTGTGGGCCTGTATACCGTTTCCGCGATTACCGGATTGGCAAAAGGCATCAAGATCCTGTCGCAGATCAATGTGATCCTTGCCGGTGCACTGCTCGCTTTCATGCTTATTGCAGGCCCTACGATGGATATTTTTGCAGGCTTCTTTGGTGGCATGCAGGTTTATGCTACGCACTTCTTTGACATGGCCATGTATCGCGGCGACGCTGGCTTGTTTGGCGATGCCGGTTGGCTGGGCTGGTGGACCGTGTTTTTCTGGGGCTGGTTCATGGGCTACGGTCCTCTGATGGCCGTTTTCATCGCACGTATCAGCCGCGGCCGTTCGATCCGCCAAATCATCCTGACGCTGTCAATCATGGCACCACTGATCACGAACTTCTGGTTCACGATCATCGGCGGCTCTGGCATCTTTTTCGAGATTGCTGAACCCGGCGTCATCTCCGCTCCATTCGAAGGCTTCAACCTGCCTGCAGGTCTGCTGGCAATCACCCAAGCCATGCCAATGGGGTTCATCCTGTCGGTCCTGTTTCTGGTTCTGACGATGTGCTTTGTCGCCACGACAAGCGACTCCATGAGCTATGTTATTTCCAGCACCATGACCTCAGGCGAGCCTTCGTCCGCCATGCGCGCGTTCTGGGGCTTGGCGATGGGTGTTATGGCTTTGATCCTGATCTCGACCGGATCGGGGGGGATCGGCAAATTACAAAGCTTCATCGTCGTGACGGCGGTACCGGTATCGCTGATCTTGCTGCCGTCCCTTTGGGATGCGTTGCGGATCACGCTGATGCTGGGCCGCGAACCTAAAGCTGAGACTGCATAACCCAATAACGTGGCGCGCCGCGGGTGCGCCACGTTTGCCACACATCTGCACTTTTGGGAGGATCTGCTATGTCATTGAACACCTCAATCCTATCCACTGAAACTCTAGACTATATGCGTCCGGCAACTGAGGTCATGCGCCTTGCCCGCATGGGCTGTGGCCACCCGACCCGCCTGTCATTTCTGCGCGTGCTATTGCGGCGTCTTGCATCGAGCGATTGGAAAATTGACCGTCCCGTCTGGAACGTGGACGCGAACGGCGTCGGCCACGGAGTATACCGCGTCAAAAGCGCCGAGCGCACTTATAGCCTTGTGGCCTTTGCCCACGACCTGCCCCCAGAAATGCGGTCCGACCGTGTGATCGCGACCGCATGGGACGCGACATTTACCTTGTTCGACGGTGAACCAACAGCAGAAGATATCGCACGACTGGCAGACAATGTTCCTTACCAAGAAGCCGGGCGCATTAGCGCCAAGGAATTGACGCTCGCCCGTGCCAATCGCTCGGTGCGGTTATTCGAACATGTGGTCAATGCATTGGCGCAAGGATGCCAGCCTGATCCGGCCGAAATTGCCGCCGTCGGATATCTGATGCGCACCACGGCAGTTTACGGATCGGGCAAGTTTGGCGCATCAGACCGCGCCGATATCGCTCAGCGGCCTGAACTTGCCGCGCCGTTTCAGGTGGAAATGCTCACTGTCTGGCTGATCCGCGCCTTTACCGTCGATATCGTCGAGCATATCGCGACTGCCCGGGGTAGCGAGACCGCTGTAAAGCTGGATCGCGACATCCGCCGCAGCCTTGGTGTTGGTAATTCCACCGGCCTCGGGATGGCCCCTTTCATTGTGCGCCACCCTGTTTTGCTTAACAATTGGATTATGGCCCGTGAAGAGGCACTGGCCCGCGTTCGTGCACAGCCAACTGCTCGGTCTCAGGCTCTTTCGGACCTGAGCGCTGCGCTGGATGCGGCAATCACGAACGCTAGGGTTTGGCACTCCGAGCATCCTATTCAGGTCTGCAAGCTGGATGAGCTGCGCCATGACCTCGCATTGCTTTCGATGACGCTGAATACGTGGGACTGGAAGGGCGAACATCCTTGGGATGCTCTTTGGAGCTGGGGTGTCCAAACCCTGACCTTTGAAGGACAAGAGGCGCTTTTGTCCCTTATGCTGGAGCCTCACGGCGCGCTTGTCGATGATCTGGCCGATCACATGGGGGCGAATGAAGCGGCTAGTTTCAGGATCAACGGCGCGATGCCTGTGGCCGAGTTGCTGCGCATTCTGGAAAGCGACTATGCCTGGGCGCTTGCGATTGATTTCACCTCACCTGAAAATGTCGCACGGTTCTGGTATGTCTCCGAAGAAAAGCTTGAGCCCCGTTTAGGCGAACGCGCCACCGAGGACGGTGCAACATTGGAACAGCCGCTTTGCATCGCGCGGTTGGTAGCAGAGCTCCATGAAACGGTGCGAAATTTTGATGCCACCCAATCCGTCGCCGCGCTTATGTTGGCGCATCCTGAACACCGTTTTGCGGTACGGCGCGCGCAGATCACAGCGCACCACCCCTACGCCGAAGTGCAAGATAACCTGATCGCAGCGGACATGCTGCCCATTGATCTTTTACGCTGCAAACTCGCCTTTTTCGGCGCCAGCCAGTTCGACCCAAGATCGGATCGTTGGGTGCGCATCAACCTGTTTGCAGGCGCGCCCTTCCCCGATGACATCAAAGCGGGAGGTGCCGTATGAGCAGTGAACCTCAGGACCAGACTCGCGGCGATTCCACTCCGTTCTTTAGCGACAAAAAGCCCGCGCCTCTGTCGTGTAATGAGGCCGCATCCCTGTGCATGAAAGCCGCGCGCGGCGCTGGCATGAGTTGGGGCATGGCTGAAGAGGCTGGCTTTGCGGCGGCTTGGCTGGTGTCGCATGGCATTGATGGACCGTCACATTTACGCGCACATCTGGAACGCGCGGATGGGCGCGACTGGGCGGACCTGTGCCCCACTGTAACCCCCTATGGCTGGCAAAATACAAATGGTCAGCCTGCCTGTCCGATCATTCTGGGTGCCACCATGTGCGACTATGCCGACTTGCCCGAAGGACCTCACTCTGGGACTACGATTGCCCTTGGTCCAGTCAGCGCACCCATTCTATTGGTGCCTTTTCTGGCCGAAGTAGCCCGTAGCAACGGTCTGGCTTTCACATTATCTTGGCCAGAGGGCGCGGTCCGTATCGACGCGGATGAAACGTGGCTCCAAGCGTCCTTGCAGTCCCTTGGCGTGCCGCAACTTGTGCTGGCATTATCCACCAACGCCGCCCCCCCACATGAACCGTCTGCGGTATCCATGCCCAACGCCCAAACCACCGCTGCGACCATTGTGGTCCTCAACACTTTCGCCATGCGCACCACCGTACCAGCTACTGAAGCATCGCGCGCAGGCGCTGGATCAACCCTTAGTGACAATGATTAACAAAGGAAATGTCATGACACTCTCCCGCCTCAACCCCGGCCCTCGTATGAGCCAAGCTGTTACCATCGGAAATATCGCGTTTCTCGCGGGCCAAGTGCCAGATGATCTGACCGCTGACATTGAAACCCAGACACAGCAGGTTTTGGCAGATCTGGACAAAGTGGTTGCCGATCTTGGTGCGACGAAATCCGACATTGCATCAGTGCAGATTTGGCTGGCAAATATGGCAGATTTCCAAGGCATGAACGCAGTCTGGGACGCGTGGGTCAGCGCAGACTCCCCACCGGCACGTGCGACCGGTGGCACATCGCTTGCGCGCCCCGGCATGCGCGTAGAAATGATCGCCGTCGTCGCACTGCCAGAGGCGGCTGCCGCCTGATCACAGTAGGCCGGAGCAGCACTCACTTTGTGCTCCGGTCCGCTTTTCGCCCTGCACCTGAGAGACCGGCCATTCACGCAAATCCTGGCATGGCCATTGCGGTGCGCTTGAAGGCTATGGACAATGTAGCCTTTCGCTGAATTTACGCATGTGACCAGTCTTAATTATGTCAGAGATGAGTTTGGATATTCTCTGGGGAACCGATCAACGATTCAAAAACGGCGTCCTCAGAAAATTCTTCTCGCAGCCAGTTTTCAAACAACAATACCTCCGGCCGTTTGGAGCGTTTTGACCGGGGCCGCATGAGATAGTGTGCGTTTGGAATCGGGACCGCCTCCCCAACGACCCCGACGCGAGGGCGCGCTGCATTCGCCATATCCACCAGCCGCTTGATCACAACGGCATAGCCGCCACCGATTGCGGCAAGCTCGATCGCCGCTGTCATGGTATCGACGAAGTATTCAGAAACACCTGTTGGCATTGCAATTTCATGAGCCGCAAAGTATCGTCCCCAATCCGCCTCTTGTCCTAGAATCCGAATAAGCGGCCCGTTCTGGAGGTCTTCTGGCCTCGTGACAGTCTTGGCCAAATCGATCCCGCATATCGGGACAATGTATTCATCCGAGAGTTTTTCCGAAGGCGTATCGGTCCAATCGCCTCGACCCACACGCAATTCGACATCGACGTCCTCGAACCCTGTCGCGTCTGTCCAAATGTTCGACACCAGACGCAGTTCAATATCCGGATGCATGTGTCTGAATTTCGGCAAACGGGGGGCGAGCCAAAGGGCTGATGTGGATATCGGAGCTTTCAAAGTGATCATCCGGCTTGTTGCGGTCCCGAACAGACTCGTGGTTGCAAGACCGATGTCCGACAAGGATTGTCGTACCGTGGGCACATAGGCCTGTCCGATTTCGGTCAAGGATAGGTGTCGGGCGCGCCGGTGAAATAAACGGCTGCCGAGCCGCTCCTCCAATGACCGTATGTGCAGGCTGACGGCTGTTTGGGTCAGTCCCAGCTCCGACGCTGTCTCAGTGAAATTCAGGTGTCGGGCGGCGGCTTCAAAAGTGCGAAGCCACGTGAGATTAATCTGCTTTTCAAACATGGCCTATCACCAAAAATATTTGCTTATAAATTGCACATTTCATCGTTTTTACTTTTTGTGCAAGTGGTGGATATCTGCGGCATAGATCAACACTTACCCTCAGGAAAATGCCTCATGTCTGTATCAACTTTGACCGAAGCCGCCGTAGATTTCGATTTTGTCCCAGCAGCGGCAAATGACAACCCCACAGGCTTTGTCACTGTCCTGGAAGATCAGCCTGTCGAGGGCGGCTTTGATCCCGTTTTTGGTGATGTTACATGGCAGACCCTGATCTCAGGTGACAAGACGTCGTCAAACGGCTTGGTGCTGGGCGTGGCGACGTTTCCCGCAAACGGTGTATTGCACCTGCACCGCCATGCACCGCCAGAGTTCTACTTCTGTCTTGAGGGTTCAGGCGTTGTCATGATGGACGGGCAGCCTCTGCATATTTCAGCCGGTTCCGCTGTATTCATACCCGCAAATGCGGAGCACGGTGTAACTGCTGGCCCATACGGCCTGAAGTTTGCCTATGGCTTTGGTGAAGATGCATTTTCTGGGATTGAATATCAATTTTCAGCCTAAGACCCATCATCCGGATTTTTGGGTCAATCCATCGTCACTGATGGGTTTGAAGCTCCCCCCAAATGTGTAGTACCGGACAGCTTCTTTAACGCGACAGGCCGCCTTGTAGTAAAAAGATGCTGCAACTGCGAGGGTGTGCTGCATGCGCAATCGCCGCGCTAGCAAAAGGCCGCTTAGTCCGCGTCTTTCGTGCCTGTCTCGGCCGCAGCGAAAGTACATTATTGGTTCCGCTCGGAACCATGTCTGCAAATGGCCGGGCTGAAGACAACTGCCGCAACGCAGAGCATCACCTGCTGTGAGTGCGAACGAATGCTGCGTCAGCAATAGCCGCAGCCGCACAAGACTGCTTTGTCCGCGTTGTGTGATTTCAGACGAGCCGCAGCGAACGGCACGTATTCCCGACCCAGTCGTTGGTGCATAACGCGGCTTAGGTCAGCTGGGTGCGGAGTGATCAGCTATCGGGTGGGGGTAGGGTGACGCTTCTTCTTACTGCGCTCTCTATTGAAAAAAACATATTTTCTATACACAGAGTCCTCGAGCACCCGACTTTTGACGGGTTGACGTCTGACCGTAGAACGATTCAGCTAACCGCATGATCCG
>NZ_MLCB01000210.1 GCF_001890925.1 Planktotalea frisia | reverse complement strand
ATAAAGAATATGAAATCCAAACCCGCAAACTCTCGTTATGAATGAGGGAGCCTAGGGGGGCAGGTCAGTGCGACAATTCCGAAGATGCGATTAAGGAATTCTTGCAAGGTTACAGCCCAACACCCAAAGCGCACAACACCAAGGAACGCTATACTCGCAGACACAGCACAAAGACTTTAATTAATCTGCTAGATCAACTCTGTTCGGACTAAACACGCACGCCTGCAATCACATCAGCCGTCTTTGCCACTTCCGCCGCGCTCAGTGTCGGGTGCACAAGAAACAGCAAGCTTGTGTCGCCCAACTCTTGCGCCACAGGCAAGGTCGCATGGCCGGACGCGAAGGCTTTTTCGCGGTAGATTTCAGAGCAAGAGCCCGAAAAACACGGCACACCCTGTAATATGATCTCTGCCATGATCCGGTCGCGCAACGCCGCGTTGCCGTTCACAATGACATAGGCTTTGTACCAACCATGGCGCACGGGTTTTGGCACCTCGGGCACACGAAACAGCGCATTTGAGCGCGCGGCCTCCAGAATAACATTTGCGTTCTGCGTGCGCACGGCTTGCCACTCTGGCATACGGCCAAGCTGGATACGGCCAATGGCTGATTGCATTTCGGTGAGGCGCCAGTTGGTACCAATGCTTTCATGCAGCCAACGATAGCCCGGCGCGTGCTCGCGCTCATAGACCGCTTCCCAGCTTTTGCCGTGATCCTTGAACGCCCACATGCGTCGCCACATGGTCTCATCGTTGCAGGTGAGCATGCCACCTTCGCCGCCTGTGGTCATGATCTTGTCCTGACAAAACGACCATGCAGCCACATCGCCAAGCCCACCCACAGGCACGCCATTGAGCTGGGTGCCATGCGCTTGCGCGCAATCCTCGATCAGCTTGATCCCGCGGGGCTCGGCCAAGGCGCGAAAGCCCTCCATGTCACAAGGCCAGCCCGCGAGATGCACGCAGATGATCGCCTTGGTATTGGCGGTGAGCAACGGCTCTACCGTGGCAGGGGTGATATTCTGACTGTCGCGGTCCACATCTGCAAACACAGGTTTCGCCCCCGCATTCACCACGCACGACGCAGACGCAATGAAGCTGCGCGGCGTGACGATGACTTCATCATCCGCAGATCCACCATTCACGCTGCCGATGCAAAGACCATGCAAAGCCAGATCCAGCGCGAGCGTGCCATTGGCCAAAGCAATCGCGTGATTGGTGCCGGCAAAGCGCGCGAACTCTTTTTCAAACTCACGCCCGATCGTGCCGGTCCAATAGTTCACCTTGTTTGATAAAAGCACGCTGGACACAGCGTCGGCTTCTTCTTGGGTAAAGCTGGGCCAAGGAGAGAAAGGTCCGTTGAGCATGCTCTAAAACTCCTTCGCAGGCACGCCGCCAACGCGCGCGCCGCTGGGCACATCAAGGGTGACAGCCGCGCCCGCACCAATCATCGCATCCGCGCCGATAGACTTATATTCGCGTACAACCGCGCCGATCCCGATCCACGTGCGTGCACCAACAAAAACACCGCCACCCAGATGAGCACCCGGTGAAATATGCGCACCATCCGCAAGCACGCAATCATGATCGACACTGGCGCCTGTGTTCACAATGCAACCTGTTCCGAGCTTGGCAAAGGCACCTACAACAGCGCCCGCACAAATCACACTTCCCTTGCCGATTTCAGCATGGGGAGAGACGGTCGCAGACGGATGAATCAGCGTCGCAAGATCGGCCGGAAGAGACTCTAACAGGCCTATTCGGGCCTGATTGTCGCCAATACCAAGTGCGTAATCCGTGTCACTCTCAATATCGCTAGGTGTGCCAATCACATCCCAAACACCACTGCGCGCAAAGTCGGGATAGTTAGCATCCAGAAAGGCAATATCGGTGTAGCCCATGCCCTCAGCGATATCAGCCAGAACACGGCCATGCCCACCTGCGCCGATGATACGCAGCGCTCTCATTGCTCACCTGTGAATTTGGGCATTGTCACGTCTCCTGCGGCGGATATTCCATCGCGTTTTAGCACCTTTTTCACCGTCAATGCGATGATTTTTAGATCTAGCATGAGCGAGCGATTTTCAACGTACCACACATCAAGCTTCAGTTTTTCAGGCCAGCCAATCGCATTGCGCCCGTTGATTTGCGCCCAGCCTGTCACCCCGGGGCGCAGCGCGTGGCGGCGCGCTTGGCGTTCAGAGTAAAGCGGCAGATATTCCATGAGCAGGGGGCGCGGGCCCACAAGGCTCATCTCGCCTATGAGCACATTCCAAAGTTCAGGCAGTTCATCCAGCGAGCTGCTGCGCAGCTTTGCGCCAAGGGGTGTTAGGCGTTCGCTGTCAGGGCCAGTACCGTCTTTCATCGTACGGAATTTGATCATCTCGAAGGGGACGCCATCCTTGCCCGGACGGATCTGGCGAAACAGCACAGGCGTGCCAAGGTTGCGACGGATCAACACCCAAAGCAGTACAATCACAGGCGAGAGCAGGATCAACCCCACACCTGCGCCAAGGATGTCCATCATTCGTTTCATGTGCAGCCCTCATGAGCGATCTGCTCGATATAATCGGCAAACTCGGACATCACGACATGCGCGTCAAACTGGCGTTCAAACAACGCGCGCGCTTTGGGGGCGGGGCTGCGGTAATGCGCGGGATCTTCTGCAATCTCGACCAGACGCGCGCACAATGCTTCTGCGTCACCCGTAGGATAGGAAATGAGCAGATCTTCAGAGCCCAGCACGCGTTGCATTTCACCCTTTAGATTGGTCAACACACGCAACTCGGAACGGGTAAAATCCGCGACCTTGTTGGGGATCGAGAGTTGGAAATCAAAGCGGTCCAGATAACACATCAGTCCAATATGGCTGCGCGCATAAAGAGCGTTCAACGCATTTTGCGACACCCAGCCCCCGAACACCACATGAGGCAAGCGCTCTGCCATTTGCTCAATGCGCGGGGACAGATCGCCAGAGCCACAAAAGACGAACTCCAATTCACGAGCAGCCGCCTCTGGTAGAGCCTCAATCGCCTTTAATAGGGTCTGAATGTCCAAATCAGAAATCAACGTGCCCGCCCAAACCAGACGGGTTTTAGGGGCATCCAAGTCAACGCCGCGCTCTGCCCAAAACCCCAAATCTTCGCGCATTTGCGTAGCGCTTTGGCTCTGGTGAAACACGCGGTCGCGCTTTGTTGTTTCGCGCGCGAAACGGTGTTGACCCCATTCCAGCATGCCACCGGTGATCGAGATCAGCGCATCCGCGCCTTGTACCGCACGTTTGCCCATCCGCTCCCATGGCAGAAAGTAGTTCTTGAAAGGCAGGCCTGTTTTAGCCGTGATCCGCTCATAGAAAATATCCGGCCACAGATCGCGAATATCCAAGACCACTGGAATGTTATGCGCCCGTCCAAACTGCACGGCCGCAAATGCCAGATCAATGGTTGGCCATGCACAAAGAATGACATCAGGGCGGGTTTGCAGCGGCGCAAGGCGCGTAAACGCACGGCGTATTTGCGCGTGATCTATGAAGCGGGCAGGGGAGATGTGACGCTTATAGCCTTTGGAGGGCAGAAAGATCATTTCCGGTCCATCAGGGTTCGGGCGCACAGGTGTCGAGTGCACCACATCGCGCATGATCTTGAGTTGGTGATGAAAACACCCCGTCCACCACGTCACATGATGCCCACGTTCATGCAAAGTCTGCGCCATGAGCCCCGCGCGAAACAAACGGTCCCCGGATTCTGCAGGAAGATGCGGGACTGGTTCACCCGTCTTGATGATCCAGACACGCATTTGTTCAGCCAAGTGCTGCGCGCAAGGTAGTGATCACTTTATCCTGCGTATCAGTGTCTAAATAGGGATGCATGGGCAGGGAAAACACTTGTTTCGCCAAAGCATCAGACACATCCATGCCCGCAGGGTCGGTGGGGAATTTATCATAGGCTTTTTGCGTATGAAGCGGCATCGGGTAGTAGATCATCGTTGGAACCCCTGCGTCTTTCATCGCACTCATGATCGCTTCGCGGTCCTGCCCTGCGCGGGTTTTCAGCGTGTATTGCGCCCAGATGGATTGGCTTTCGTTGCCCACATGCGGCGTGTCGATCACATTTTGCAACGCATCTGTATAGCGGTCGGCCACGCGCTGGCGCGCCTCGATCTCATCAGGATAGATCGCGAGTTTTTCGAGCAGGATCGCCGCCTGGATCGTGTCGAGCCGCGAATTCATGCCAATGCGCACGTTGTTGTATTTGTAATCGCCCTTGCCATGGAACCTGAGCGAAATCAGCAGTTCGGCGAGGTCATCATCGTCCGTAAACATCGCACCACCATCGCCGTAACAGCCCAAAGGCTTGGCAGGGAAGAAAGAGGTCGTCGCCAGATCGCCAAAGCTGCCTGTGGTCTTGCCACGGTACACGCCACCAAACCCCTGCGCACTATCACCGATCATCTTGAGACCCTCGGCATCGGCAATCGCAGTGATCGCGTCGTAATCCGCTGGTAGGCCGAACAGATCAACAGGGATGACAACCTTGGGCGTCAGGCCAATCTCTTTGGCATGGGCAATCGCGCGTTTCAGGCTTTCGGGATCCATGTTGAACGAGATGGGATCAACCTCGACAAAGACGGGAACAGCGCCCATGCACGGCACGACTTCGGCTGTCGCAGCAAATGTGAACGACGGGCAGAACACAGCGTCCCCCGTACGTACACCCAGCGCCATCAGCGCGAGTTGCAGCGCATCCGTCCCATTGGCGCAGGTGATCGTATGTTTGGCACCGCAGAATTCGGATAGCTTCGTCTCTAGCTCGGTGACTTCAGGGCCAAGAATATAGGCACCATGATCAAGCACTGTGGCGATACGCTTATCGATCTTGTCTTTGATGCGCGCTTGCTGGGCTTTGAGGTCGATGAACTGCATGGGTTACTCCGAAAGTAGAGTGAGGCTGTCGCCCGTCTGTTTATAAATCTCGCCTGTGCGGGGGCATGTTAGATCGTGGCCGAGGCGATCGCCAGATCGCGACACCCAGCCAAGACGGCGCGCAGGAATGCCTGCCATCAACGCGTAATCAGGGACATCCTTTGTGACCACAGCACCCGCTGCAATCATGCAATAAGCACCCAGCGTGTTGCCGCAAACGATGGTGGCATTGGCACCAATCGTCGCGCCACGTTTCACCAGTGTTTCGCCAAACTCATCCTTGCGCTGCACATGCGCGCGCGGGGTCAACACGTTGGTAAACACACAGGACGGTCCACAGAACACATCATCCTCCAGGGTCACGCCCTTATAAAGCGCGACGTTGTTCTGGATTTTGCAGCCTGTGCCGATGGTCACATGGGGACCTGCCATGACGTTTTGACCAAGGGATGATCCTGCGCCAACGGTCGTATGACCCAGCACATGCACAAAGTGCCAGATTTTGACATCTGCACCAACGGTGACGGGCGCATCGATCCAAGCGCTGTCATGGACAAACGCGCTCTCATGTATGTTTGCGCCCGTTTCAATCATCCTGCGATGATCTTTTTGATGTCTGGATGCTGCTCGCCACGATTTGGCTCGATTGCAGCTGTGCGGATGTGAGAGACCAGCTCGATGGAGGGGCGCACCACATCCAGACCATAGCCGCCGCCATCGAGCACGTTCTGATAAGACGCAGTGTGCAGATCGGTAAAGCCGCCAGAGAATTCGATCTCTTCGCCCTCAACCGTGATGGAGCGGTGCGTGCTTTGATCTGCAGGCGTATGCGCGGGCAAGTGATCGCGGTTGATTGAGAGAACCCAGCGCACGCGCGCTTGAGCGAACTCGAGATAACCCGCGGCCGCATCTGTGCCACGGTGATGCACGATGTTTTCTTTCATCGGGCCGAACACGAAAGACAGCATGTCATAGAAGTGCACACCGATGTTGGTGGCGATGCCGCCGGACTTTTGATCAAAGCCTTTCCAAGACGCGTGATACCAAGAGCCGCGCGAGGTGAAGTACCCCAGATCCACGTCGTAGATTTTGTCTTTGGGACCAGCTGCAATCTTTTCTTTCAAAGCGATGATCGAGTGGTGAAGACGCAGTTGCAAGATGGAATGAATGCGCTTGCCTGTCTCTTTCTCAAGAGCGGCGAGATGATCAATGTCGGAGGGGTCCAGCACCAATGGCTTCTCGCAGATCGCATCAGCGCCTGCGCGCAGAGCAAAACCCATGTGCGATTTATGCAAATAGTTTGGTGAGCAGATACCGACGTAATCAATGCCCGTGCCGTGCGTGCGCAGATCATGCACATGAGCGTCGAATTGTTCGAACTCGGTAAAGAAAGCCGCGTCAGGGAAATGGCTGTCCATGATGCCAACGCTATCGTTGATGTCATAGGCCGCATGCAGCGTGCCGCCGGTTTCTTTCATCGCCTTCAAGTGGCGTGGCGCGATATAGCCGGCAGCGCCGATCAGAGCATAATTGGTCATGTTAGTGTCTTTCTTTTACGCGCGCACAACACCTTCGTCACCGCGGAACTTACCGCGTGTGTCGACGAGAATAGGGGCATGCTTGCGGATCATGTCATAGTCAAAATCAGTATGGTCGGTGAGCAGGATTACAGCATCATAGCTCTCTAGAACCTCCGGGCTCAGATCCACCGAGCTGAGGTCGAAATTATGCTCGCGCATCTCTGGAAAGACCGGAACGTTGG
Source organism: Planktotalea frisia (assembly GCF_001890925.1). Classification (GTDB taxonomy): domain Bacteria; phylum Pseudomonadota; class Alphaproteobacteria; order Rhodobacterales; family Rhodobacteraceae; genus Planktotalea; species Planktotalea frisia. Next base: position 9,596 of record NZ_MLCB01000210.1, on the reverse strand, counting down.
AATCGGAATAGGCAACATCCGCACCCCAATCGCGCAACAGCTCCATCACGAAGACCGAGGGGCTTTCGCGCATGTCGTCCACGTCACGTTTGTATGCAATGCCAAGGGCGAGAACCTTTGCACCTTTCAGCGACTTGCCTGCCTCGTTCAACGCGCGCACAGTTTTGTCGACAACATACTGCGGCATCGCCTCATTGATCTCGCCTGCCAGCTCGATGAAGCGTGTGTGCAAGCCAAACTCGCGGGCTTTCCACGTGAGGTAAAACGGATCGATCGGGATACAGTGACCACCGATACCGGGGCCGGGGTAATAAGCGGTAAAGCCAAACGGCTTGGTCTTGGCGGCATCCACGATCTCGAAAATATCGAGACCCATAGCATCGGCTACCACCTTGAGTTCGTTCACCAGACCGATGTTGATCGAGCGGTGGATGTTTTCGAGTAGCTTGACCATCTCGGAAGCGTCAGTGGAACTCACAGGAACCACATGGTCAATGAAGGCGCCATAAAGCGCGACACCTGCGTCCAAACACGCAGGCGTCATGCCGCCAACGACCTTTGGAATAGTCCGCGTGGTGAAGTTCTCGTTGCCGGGATCTTCGCGCTCAGGCGAGTAAACGAGATAGGCATCAACGCCTGCTGTGAGGCCCGCTTTCTCAAGGTAGGGCAACAGAATTTCACGGGTGGTGCCGGGCCATGTTGTGCTCTCGAGCGACACCAGTTGGCCTTTGCGCAAATAAGGCGCGATCAGATCCATCGTGGCGGTCACAAAGCTAAGGTCCGGCTCACGGGTTTTATCCAGCGGTGTGGGCACGCAGATCAGCAGTGCGTCGCATTCAGCGGCGCGGCTGAAATCGGTGGTGGCTTCAAATCCGCCTTGGCGCATGGCGTTGATTTCATCACCTGAGATATGCTTGATCGGGCTTTTACCAGCATTGAGCTGCTCTACGCGACGCGTATCGATGTCCAAGCCTAAAACAGGAAGGCCAACTTCATGCACACGAAGCGCCAAGGGAATGCCAACATATCCAAGCCCGAGGATACCAACCTTCGCGGTCTTGTCGGCCACTTTATCTGAGAAATTCATTTCCAACCTTCTAGTTCCAATTTTTATTTAAACAGTTTGCGACAATTTGTTTTTCACGGGTGATGTGCAAGATCAGTTTAGGCTCCGCCAAAGATACGTTCAAACGTTGGTGCTGTCAGTTGCTTGCGTAGCAAATCATATCCTTCAAAAGAGAACTCACTTGCCTTCACTGTTGGTACCTGAAGGATTGCATCAAAGCTGTTCATCTGACTCCAATCCCCTTTGAGGCTTAAGACCGCACCTTGAGTAACGCCGTAATATTCCACACCCAGGCCGCTATTATGAATTTTGTAGAACCCTTTATCATCCAGCAAGCGGTTTTGAGAGACTTCAAAAATGTCACCTTCGAAATCGTCCATAACCTTGCGAGAGTAAAATCGGCCAGCACCAAGCGGCATAATCGCGCTGCCCAACTTATAGCTACATTTTATAAGCTGCGGTGAAAGGGTGTCTTTGTCTGAGTTCGAAAAAATCAGCCATTGCATGGTGCCGTAAAGGGATGTGGCAAAAGGAATGATGCTGTCGTGGCTGCAACATACACGATGACGCTCAATAATAGAGGTGATCAGCCCTACGGGTAGGATATCATCGCTTCCCGTGATGCCGAGCAACTGAAAATCACTGCTGGCGCGGGCCAGATCGACAACGCTTTGCCATTTGCGTCCAACGGGTGAGTTTGGGCCAAGCATGCCAAGTACATCTGGATTGCGGGCAGTAACGTCCTTTAGGTAGGCTTCATCTTCGCTTGAACTGCCTGCAAGACAGACCAGAACCTCATAACCCTCTGGGGTTGCCGTGGCTTCGGTCACCATCATGTCGAGCACTTCATGACGCCCTAGAAACGCGCTGGTGATCACCATATCCGCTTTGAGGGTTCCATGTGTTTCCTTAAGGGCGCTCAGGCTTTCATAGCTCTGGCCGCGAAAGTAAAATGGGCCTTTCAGTCGGACTTCAGGCGGTTTGGCGGTTTGCGTCCCATTTTGCCCAAGCGCTTGCGCAACGGGAGGACGTTTCAAAACCTTTGACGCCATGCGGCGCACCCGCAAATGCATCGTTGGGCTTAAAACGCGCTGTGATAACCTTGCTAGATCAGCGATCAATTGCTGTCGCGGCCCAGTTATACCGCGTTTGACATACACAAGTCGCCCAAGCGTCGGGGCCGGGATCAGTTCGCGGGCAAGCCGTGCGATAACTGCTCTGGAATTCATATCACGGCTCCTTCAATGCTCTGTATTCAGGCAGTTTGCGTCTGCCCATTTGGAAAACCCGAACAGAGAATTTCCAAGGTAAATCATGTCACGTTCGTACTCGCCAAACTGTGTGCCACCTTGCAACTCGATAGTCTTGGTTTTCAACGCTTGCTTCAAAGCGGCCTCTGAAAGCTTTGAAATATCATCCAGCTTTTCAGAATGAATACTAAACCCAAGTTTCGTGCGCTGATAAAGGGTCTGTGGAAAATACTTCGCGATATGTTCCTTGAGAGGAGCTTTGCGGCCCAACTCTGGCGTGACTAAGACCGAGGCATCCCAAGACAAAACACCTTGCACAATGCGGTGATCCAAAAAGGGAACACGTACTTCCACACTATTATACATTGAAGCGGCGTCTAACGTCGGGTTCAGATCCGAGAGCACATAGGTCATCAACTCGACCCAACGATGACTTGCAGAGACAGAGAACCCCTCAAGGCGATGCTCTGCCAAGCTTTGCGTGTAGATATCACGCATAGAAGGGAACACATCGCGCAGGGCAGGCATCTCGAAATTGCGATCATCGCGGAAAATATGCTGAAGCTGCTCAACCATGAACTGCTTGGATGGGGTTTCGTGCAACGGCATATAATCAGGTGTGTACTCAGGCATTGGCGTTCGGCTGTAACCTAAAAACAGCTCGTCGGCGCCATTGGCACTGATGGCCATCTTGTATCCGTGCTTGTTGACTTCGCGCGACACCGCCAAAGGAATGCCAACACTCATCATCGGTTCGCCGTGAAAGGCCGTTGCCGCCTCTACATCTGCTTCGTAGGTTTCTAGATCGGGCTTGACCGAGATCAATTTGCGTCCAAACCGATCCGCCACCATCTGTGCATAGGGCTCTTCGGGTGATGTCAGGTGGAAGCAATCCAGATCATCGTAAACGCAAGCGAGGAAAGAGCTATCAACACCACCGCTTAGAAACAGCGCTGATTGCACGTCGGAGATTTGATATTCGCGCACGATTGCGATCAAATCAACCATCGTGAAATTGCTTTGGTATTGTGGTTCCCAGTATTTATGGATGTTTAGATCACCGTTCGGCAGGATCTCCATATAATGAGCTGGATCAAGTCGTTCGATCCCGTCAAAGCACGTATGGCTACCATGCACGCCGCCAAGCGAAAAATATGACGCAAGCGCTGTTTTATTAATAGTGAAGTTGGCGTCAGGACACATCTTCTGGATCGATGTGATGCTAGAACCAAGGAAAAGTGTCCCAGAGGCATCGCGCGCATAAAGCAAAGGCTTGATACCCATGTGATCGCGTGCGGCATAGGTTTGACCCGTGGCTTTGTTATGCGCCAGAAAAGCAAACATTCCTGCGATCCGTGACAAGCAGCCTTCGATGCCCCATTGCTCTAGACTCAGCAATAAAACTTCAGTGTCTGACTGAGTTACAAAGGTGTGACCCAATCCTTCGAGGGTTTTGCGGATCTCGCGAAAATTATACACTTCGCCATTATAGCAAAGCGTCCAGTTATCGGATTCCATCGGTTGGTTAGAGCGTGGATCGGGATCAACAATCGCAAGGCGTACATGTCCGAACATGACGCGATCGTGCGTCCACGTTCCTTCGCCGTCAGGTCCGCGCCGCGCAATGGCTTGTAAACCGTGCTGGAGCTTGGCTGCAGCGTCATCGCCACGTGCGTTCACGTAGTCCCCAACGATTCCGACGATTCCGCACATATGACCTCACAATGCTTTATTGAACTGCTACCTATCCAACATCTCCATGTCAGGAAAGGCGAAACACCTTTATTGCGGCGTCCCTATCCCAGAACAACCTCTACCACGCGTTCGGCAACGTCTTTGCTGATCTCGGGGCCGATTGGCAGGCTCAGAACCTGGGCTGCCATATCTCGTGCAAGCGGAAGATCACCAGGTGCAATCGCCGCATCTTTATAGGCTTTTTGCATGTGTGATGGAATTGGATAATGTACGAGGCTTCCAATGCCAGCTTTCTCAAACCGCTCTAGCATTGCCGCGCGATCCGGGGTTTGGAGCACGTATAGGTGCCACACAGGATCAGCCCAATTCGGCACATGAGGCAAGGCAAGCCCACTATCCGAAAACGCATCTGTGTAGAAAGAGGCCAGAGCACGTCGGCGTTCCGTCCATTCATCAAGGACTTTCAATTTAACGCTCAGGACTGCGGCTTGCAGTGGATCAAGCCGTGAGTTCACGCCTGCTTCTTCGTTCACATACTTCTCTTTTGATCCGTAGTTGCGCAACATGCGCACACGTTCAGCCAGATCCGCACGGTTGGTCGTAATCGCACCAGCGTCGCCCATAGCGCCAAGATTTTTACCCGGATAAAAGCTCCAGCATACGATGTCACCATGTGCGCCAATGCGTTTACCTTTATAGCGTGCGCCCAGACATTGGGCCGCATCCTCGATCACCGCTAAACTGTGTTCGCGCGCCAGCTTGAGGATTGGATCAAGATCAGCGGGTTGACCATACAGATGCACTGGTAAAATCGCCCGCGTGCGCGATGTGATTGCAGCGGCAATTCGTGCGGAGTCGATGTTGTATGTAGCTGGATCAGGTTCGACTGGAACGGGGGTTGCGCCAACGCCGGACACAGCCAGCCAGGTCGCGATGTAAGTGTTTGAAGGTACGATAACCTCGTCCCCGGGTCCGATATCAAGCGCGCGCAAAGACAAGCTCAGTGCGTCGAGACCATTGGCTACGCCAACCGCGTGATCCGCTTCACAGTAGGTGGCCCAGTCTGCCTCAAACGTATCGACTTCGGGACCAAGTACATACCAACCACTATCCAAAACCCGCGCCACAGCAGCATCAATTTCTGGTTTCAGCTCTTTCCCAGCAAATCCTTCAGCACAACGTTGTCGAGCATCGTATCCGCCAGCAAGCGCTTCAGCTTTGCGTTCTCATCTTGCAGCGATTTAAGGCGGTGGGTGTCAGAAACGTCCATGCCGCCGTATTTGGCTTTGAACTTGTAGAACGACGCAGGGCTCAAGCCGTGCCGACGACACACCTCAGCCGTTGGCATTCCAGCTTCTTGCTCTTTGATCATCCCAATAATCTGGGCCTCAGTAAAACGACTCTGTCGCATTTGTTTGCTCCTTCGATGGTTGAGCAAACTCTACATTAAACTGAGGGAAGTTTCGGGGGGCAGGTCACAGCTTATCCGCCCAGATCAGAGCAAAGGCCGCGTCGATCTCTATGTTGAACAACGCCTCTTTACTAGGTGACGTGTCTGTTGATGTTGTCGGTTTGGTCAATCTGGAGTGACTATGTTTTATCAGAATGATAGAGCGATAAACACGCTTGGCTGGTTTGATCAGCCCCGCAGATACAATTAGTCGTTTCAGTCGTGCTTTCATCTATACGTCTCACTCAGTCGGTCGAAGTCTTAGAAGACCATCAACGCTTCTCAGCGAGGTAGTCATCTATCACAGCTTGAGCCTCACCAAATTTTACGATTTCACCTTTTTCCATCCAGGCAACCTTCGTGCACCATGACGTAATCAAGTCGATAGAATGAGTCGCGAGCACTATAATTTCAGCGGTCTTTGCGAGCTTTTGCAAGCGCTCTTCCGCCTTGAGATAAAAACTCGCATCGCCAGCGCCAATTACCTCGTCCATCAACAAGATGCTTGGTGACATTGCCGTCGCAATTCCGAAAGAAAGCCGCATTTGCATACCTGTTGAATAAGTACGCACCGGCATGCTTAAAAATTCACCAAGCTCTGTGAACTCTGCCACTTCTTCAATGAGCGCAGGAATTTCGCTGCGATCCTCGGCAATCATATCGAATACGAATTGGAGATTTTCCCAGCCTGTTTCTTCGGGATCAATGCCAAAACCAATATCGAGCAACGACCCGATACGACCATCCACGTTCAATACCCCAGAGCTGGGTTTGTAGATGCCTGCAAGAACACGAAGCAGGGTCGATTTTCCCGCACCATTGTGACCAATCAAACCAACCCGATCGCCACTTTCAATGGTCATTGAGAGGTCTCGGATAGCTTGGATCGTGCTGATGTCGCGACCACGTTTAATTAAACCACCTGTCATGCCGCTCATAGCGATACGGCGCAAGGACGCACCCACACGAACAACAGGATAAGCTAGCGACAGGTTTTCAACTTCAATACGTGCCATATTACACCCAGAACGGAATAACGTTCCGCTTTTTGCTGATGATCAAATACCCAGAGACCAACATGATTGTCGTCAAAATTAATGTGATGCCCAATGAGCTATACGGGATCTTATGATCAATGATCGGCGCACGGATAAGTTCAATATAGTGATAGAACGGGTTGGCGAATGCGATCATGAAGCGACCTGATAAGAATTCTGGTTTCCACAAAATCGGCGTCACGAAAAACGCAAGCTGCGTGATGGAGTTGATAATCTGCCCCACGTCGCGAAAGCGGCAGGTCAAGACCCCCAAGATCATCGTCATCGCGAATGATGTAAGAATTAGAATGGCAAAGCTAATCGGTAAAATCAGCATGGTCCAGCTAAAGCCGCTGCCGACGAAAAGTACGAAGAACAGGGACACAACCAGATTGTTCACGAATATAAACAAGTTCATTCCGATGTTGCTTAGCATAAAGACGGTCAACGGAATGGGGCGCTGTTTGATGTAGGTGTGTTTGGTGATGAACACATGACACGAAGAACTAAGAGACATCGAGATATAGATCCATGTCACGTAACTTACCGCCAAGAACGGTAGATATTCACTGAGCGTAACTGGGAAAAGATATGAGTATACAAACGACAATGCGACCAGTGTGATTGTCGTCGAAAGGCTGATCCAGATAATCCCTAGGTAAGACCGTCGATAAGCCGTTTTGATGTCGCGAAGAGCCAGAGACTTCCAACTGTAAAAATCCGAAATACCGGGTTTGATGTCGGTAGCGAAAAAACCACCTGTCTGCTGCGTCATAGTCATCCTGTCCAAATGGCTTTGTCTACGCCGGGGTCCGGCATTTCGCGCTTAAAGCGCCGCTTCATACAAATTGTCAATCCAGCACCTTCTTATAGACATCAAGCAACCTTTCTGACTGGTGTTCCCAGCCAAACTGCTCTGCAAGTTTCGAGTAACGCTCTGCATCGGGCACTGTCGAAGGATCTGTTGGATCTAGCAAGACTTTCAATGACTGTGAAAATTCAGTCGTGGATCTGCTGTCATATGTTTCACCCAACGCGTGCCGTCGTATAAAAGGCCCCATTTCTGCAAGGTCCGTTCCTAAAATCGGTAAGCCCGCTAACATTGCCTCAAAGAGTTTGTTGGGCATGGCATATTGATAAGAAAGTGTTTCAGGAAGGATCGGTATCACCGCAAGGCTGGCGCTGGAAATGAAACGTGTTACATCGTTTGCAGCGACTGGCGGGAGAAAGTGCAATCGTTCTTCCATCCCGTGGGCAGTGGCCAAAGCTTTGAGTGCGCTTAAAGTACTATCAACAGCACGTCCGACAACAGCCAAATGGATCAGTGGCCGTGTCGGATGTTCATCCTGATATAGCGCCAATCCTTTGATGGTTTCTTCAAGGCCACGGTTAATCGCAATATTGCCAGTGTAGACCATCAACACAGTGTCTGCAGACAGCCCCGCTTCTTGCCGGACATCTGAACGCACGCCACGTTGCCATTTTTTTGGGATTGGCCAATTACCCACAGGTGGGCTGTTATAGATCACTGCGGGGTACTCAATTGCGTATTCGTGTTTCAAGTGATCAGCTATTTTCTGACCAACCGTGATCACTCTGGCAGCTTGCGGCAGGTACTTTGCCTCAATCTTGCGAGTTTGTAGCCGGTTGATCCAAAGCTGTGGTGGATTGCGATGTGTCTCCAACTCATGGCTATCAAAGATCAACTTTGCGCCACAGCGTTGAGCCGCATGATAGGCTGCGAGTAAAGCCATTGTATCATGTGCATGAACGATATCCGGCGCCCACTGAGCAATAGGCGTTTCAAATTCACGCCGGAACAATCCGTAGGAAAATAGACGTGCGAGGTTCCAAATAGACCGACGGATGCGAGCAATGAGGCGCTTCATGCTTGTGTCTTTGGAGGGCTAAAGGGAAACATTCTGCGCAGGAATGATTTTATCGCAGCAATTGGCCCCCATGACCGGCGCACGTATTCAACCCCGTTAATAATTTCTAGGTCAGGCAAATCGGATCCTCGTGGCTTTGTACAAAAGACGCGCACCTCATACCCTGCTTGCGCGAGCGTTTCGGCTTGTTTCACCACACGATAATCTGGATCGCAGGGGTTCGGCACAACAACCGCAATTTTTGTACGTGTCACGATATTTATTCCTACCTTGTTTCTGAGACTGCGTCACCTTTTAGGAAAACAAGGAATAGACCAGAGCATTGACCTACTGCAATGTGATGCATATCGACTTATAGTGCCAGTATGCGCTGCGACTCGTACTTAAAACTTTGATCTGGCTCGGATGTTCATGAAACTGCAAGCTTCCAAAAAAACACAGTTTCAGACTGTCCTTGATGCGGGAGTGGCTCTAAGTATCGGCGTTTTTCCAGCATTTCATATCACGTCTCTTCAGCTCGCAGCGATCCTTATTCTGATCGGCGCTGCTCTTAATTATAAGAATGTTTTAAATATTCGCTTTGCGTTTAAGTGGCAGCACTTTGCAATCTTACAGTTCTTGGTTCTATCACTGGTAAACATCCTACTGTACCCCTCACTAGAGGGAAACAGGGGACACTACACGCCACTTGCGCTTGAGGCTTTAGTGGCATCACTTGTTCTAGTTTTCGTGCTGATGGTTTACGTCCAAGATCGGCCGTCTTTACAGAGTACTTTGAAGCATTGGCTGCCAGTCGGGCTGTGTGTATCTTTCTGTGTTCTTTCCGCGTTCTACTTTCAGGCAGGTGAGGGCGCACGTGTCCGTGCTTTTACCCCCAGCTCGCTGATTCCTCCGCTATGGTTTTTAACGCTGACTCTGATCTGCTTTAACGATTTTAAAAGCATGTCTGCGCGCCGCAAACTTGTGCCATACGGCTTATTAATTATGGCAACGTTTGTTGTGATTTATTGCGGCGGTCGCTTGGCGATGCTGACTTGGCTTATCGCGGCCTGTGCTTTGATTTTTTTCTATGTTCCAAACATGGGAGCTCACGGGCGGCGACGCAGTCTGGGCATAGCACTATTTGGACTATACACAGAGTCCTCGAGCACCCGACTTTTGACGGGTTGACGTCTGACCGTAGAACGATTCAGCTAACCGCATGATCCG
>NZ_MLCB01000209.1 GCF_001890925.1 Planktotalea frisia | reverse complement strand
CGGATCATGCGGTTAGCTGAATCGTTCTACGGTCAGACGTCAACCCGTCAAAAGTCGGGTGCTCGAGGACTCTGTGTATACGTGTGTCATCCTGGTGGTGCGAAAGTTGTCGACGCGATCGAACAAGCGATGGAATTGCCTGACGGCAGTTTAGACGCTGAGCGCGCGACATTGCGTGAGGCAGGCAATATGTCCGCGCCCACGGTGTTGTTTGTGCTTAAGAAAGTGCTTGAAAGTGGCACCAGCGGGCAAATGATGGCCTGCGCGCTTGGCCCCGGTTTCACTGCATCTTATCTCCCTCTTCGTGTCTCAGAAGGGGCAAAATAATGGAAACCGCGACGCTTCTTTTTCTCAGCTTCATCATTGTGCAGCGCCTCAGCGAGTTGGTGATTGCCAAGCGCAATACCGCGCGATTGCTGGAAAAAGGTGCTTATGAAGTTGGTGCAGAACACTACCCCGTGATGGTTGGAATGCACAGTCTGTGGATCGCGTGTCTGTTGTTCTTGGGCTATGGTGAGAGCGTGTCATATGGCTGGCTTGCTCTTTTTGCGGTGCTGCAAGTGTTGCGTATTTGGATCCTTGGTACGCTTGGCGCACGTTGGACGACGCGGGTGATTATCTTGCCTGAACCTTTGGTCGTTGCTGGACCGTTCAAATATCTGAAGCATCCGAATTATACTTTGGTGGTCGCTGAAATTATTGTCGCCCCAATGGTTTTGGGTCTGTTTTGGGTCGCTGCGATCTTCACTGTGCTGAACGCCGCGATGCTCTACGTGCGCATCGGTGTAGAAGATAAAGCGCTCGCAGAATTGCGGACTAAATAGGTATGGCGCTCGGAATTGGGTTTGGTGCTGAGCGGATTGGTCTGCTGGTTCTGAGATGGCCAAAGATTGCGGCTGCTGTGTTGATAGCATTGGTTATTGTGATCGCTGCAAGCTTGCCAAACTTGCGTTTTGAAAACGATATTCACCGCGCGTTTTTTAGCGATAGTGAGGTGTCGCGCGCGCAGTTGAGCTATCGTGCGCAGCAAGGCTCTGATGTGAGTACCGTTCTGGTTCATCTTCAATCTGAACGCGCTTTCACGGCTCAAGCCATGTCTGAGCTGCGTGATCTTGCGCTCGATTTGGAGTTTTTGGAAGGGGTTAAAAGTGTTGTTTCGCCCTTTGCATTGCGGTTTTCGCCAAGTGCCACCGCCCCAAAGGGCGCGCCCGTTTTTGGCACAGAGATTTCTGATACATACGGCGACGACCTCGCGCGATTTCGTGCGCTTGGCACTGGATTGCCGACGTTTCTAAACGGATCGCAAACAGCGCTGCTTATCGGGGTTCGTGTTGATCTCAATGTTGCTGAGATTGGAACGATCTTGCCTGAGCTTCGGGCTGAAGTGGATGCTGCTGTGGCACCGCATATCTCCGCGCGCGTGACGGGCTAAGAGGCTATCAGCCACGAGATCGTCACAGGTCTTAAGTCTGATTTGATCCGCTTATACACAGAGTCCTCGAGCACCCGACTTTTGACGGGTTGACGTCTGACCGTAGAACGATTCAGCTAACCGCATGATCCG
>NZ_MLCB01000208.1 GCF_001890925.1 Planktotalea frisia | reverse complement strand
TGCTCAGAGAGAATTTCATTTTTCAAAGACTGTAGCTCAAGGTAATCTGAATTTGACAGCACACCCGCATCAACTGCGGTTTGGACCAAATCTTCGCGTTCGTTAAACAAAGTCACATAGTACGTAATAATGCGATCAACCTCTAAGGATGTGCTTCGAGCAATATAAGCGTCCAAGATTTGTTGTAGTGCCTGGTCAAAAGCAATTTGGCTTTCCAATTTGGCTGTTTCAGCCAGTAATTCGCTCAAATATATTGAGCGATCTGTTTTGCCATTATCACTCAAAAGTTTTTGAGCAGTGACGCCGACGATTAATACACCCTCAGAGCCGTCATCTGTATCAGTTTCAAAGCCAGAGGAGCCACTGCCACTCACCGTCATCTCTTTTTGTGTTCTAGCAACGGCTACACGTTCTTTGGTCGCTGCCGCTGAAGATAGGGCTCTAGATACCGCTGGCGTGCTTACAATAGCTTTAACTAAGGCTGATGAGTGGGTTTCGAGAGGTGCT
>NZ_MLCB01000207.1 GCF_001890925.1 Planktotalea frisia | reverse complement strand
GTCAGCGATCGCCCTCGCTGCAACCGTCATATTCTGGTTATGAGTCCTGAACCTAGATGAGGCGAGATTTATGGGAGACAGGCAATGTCACTAACAGCAGTAATCGAAGCGCATGGCGGTTCAGAGCAATTCAAACTGGTAGAACGCAAAGTTGGCGAACCCGGCGCAGGGGAGGTCCGCATCGCTCATAAAGCGATTGGTCTGAATTTCATTGATGTCTATCAGCGCACTGGATTGTATCCGATGGAATTGCCCCATGCGATGGGCATGGAAGCGGCAGGTGTGATCGAGGCGGTAGGCGAGGGGGTTACACATCTCAAAGTTGGCGATCGCGCTGCTTACGCATCCAACCCGCCCGGCGCATATGCTGAGGCACGTGTGATGCCAGCGGCGCAAGTTTGCCCGTTGCCAGATGGCATTTCCTTTGAGGAAGGGGCTGCAATGATGCTGAAAGGCATGACTGTGGAGTATCTTTTCCATCGCACAACGCCTGTGAAATCAGGGGATACTGTTCTGTTTCACGCGGCTGCTGGCGGTGTTGGCTTGCTTGCCTGTCAATGGGCACGTTCGGAAGGAATCACGCTGATTGGTACCGCTGGAACGGACGAGAAATGCCAACTCGCGCTGGATCATGGCGCGACCCATTGCCTGAATTACCGCGACAGCGATTGGGCCGCAGAGGTGCAAAAGCTAACGGATGGCAAAGGGGTCGATGTGGTTATGGACGCCGTTGGAAAAGACACGTTTGACGGGTCGCTCAATTCACTGAAACCCCTTGGCATGATGATTTCATTTGGAAACGCTTCTGGGCCAGTTCCGCCATTTGACGTGGGTTTGCTTGGTAAGAAAGGATCGCTTCGCCTGACGCGCCCGACAATTTTCACCCATATCGGTGATCACGCGACTTGCCAGACCATGGCGCAGCATCTGTGCGAAAAGGTGCTATCGGGTGCTGTGAAAATCAACATTGGCCAAAGGTTCGCCCTGCGCGATGTTGCCAAGGCCCATGATGCTTTGGAAGCACGCAAAACGATTGGAAGCACGATTTTGGAAATCTAGGCGGGTAAGGATACCCGCCTGTTTTCAGTAGCTGTGGGGCCCTCAATCCAAAGAGCCGTGAATCGCAAATTGATCGAGCCCCGCATGGCGCGGTTCGATCATTCGAAAACTCTCCTTCACTGCTGCTTCGGTCAATTCTCGGGTAACGGTGAGCAAGAAGTTTGGAACCAATGGTTGCGTAACTAAGACAAATCAGTCTCCGGCAAAACCGGGGCGGTTCACATTCGCATTAATTGTAATTATCGGCTTGTCTTTTAGGCGCTGACACCGGACCTTCATGTCCCAATAGGGAGTGCGGTTTTGGACGCTTTATGATCGAAATTCTGGATGGGCTAAAAGAAGCATTCCGGCTCGTTTTAGGGTTCGATGAAGAGCTTTTGGAAATCAGTCTACGCTCATTGCGGGTAACGCTGAGCGCGCTTTTGATCGCGAGCGTTATAGCAATCCCGCTCGGCACATATCTTGCTGTTCAGCGCTTTCGCTACCGTCGCATAGTCATATCGATGATCAATGCTTTGATGGGGCTTCCTCCGGTCGTGGTCGGGCTGGTGGTCTACATCATGCTGTCGCGTTCGGGTCCGTTCGGGGTTCTGAATCTGCTCTTTACACCGACCGCAATGATCATTGCACAAGTCATCATTATCACCCCCGTGATCGCGTCGATTGCGCATCAGTCCATGCGTGAATTATGGGCCGAATATCATGACCTTTTGATTTCCCTGAACACGACGAAACGCCAACGCATTTTGACGCTGATCTATGATGGTAGGCGCAATTTGTTGACGGCAGCGCTTGCTGGGTTCGGGCGCGCGATTGGCGAGGTGGGTGCCATCATGATCGTGGGGGGCAATATCGATCATGTCACCCGTGTTCTAACGACTGCAATCGCACTTGAAACGGGCAAGGGTGATTTTGCATTGGCGCTGGGTCTTGGCTTTGTCCTGATCGGCCTCGCAATTTTTGTAAACATCGCGATTCACACCCTGTCACGTACCGAACGGGAGGGTCTCTGGTGAGCGCGCAATTTCCCCTGACATTGAACAACGTCCTGGTGCGTAGACAGGGAAAAACCGTGCTTGGGCCGGTGGATCATGTGTTGAACGCAAAAGGCGCGACCATCATCATTGGCCCGAACGGGTCTGGAAAAACCACGCTGTTGCGGGTGATGCACGGGATCGAACGCACGACTGGCGGTCAGGTCACATGGGCCCAAGACGATCCTGCCAAACATGCCTTTGTATTCCAAACCCCGATCGTGATGCGCCGCTCGGTTGCTAAAAATCTCGCGTATCCTCTGGAACTATTGCGCGTTTCTAAGGACGAGATCGCTGCGTCAGTTGATCACTGGCTTGCGCGCATCGGACTTGAACGGTCCCGCAATAGCCCTGCGACGCGCCTGTCCGGGGGAGAACGTCAGAAACTTGCGATTGCGCGCGCGCTTATTCGCCAGCCTGATGTTCTGTTTCTGGATGAACCCTGCGCCAGTCTTGATGGCCACGCCACCCGCGAGATCGAACATTTGTTAAAAGAAGTCGCCAGCGCTGGGACACGGCTGGTAATGGCGACGCATGACATGGGACAGGCGCGCCGACTTGCGAACGATCTTGTGTTTCTGCTTGATGGAAAGATACATGAAACTGGCTCGGCCGACGCGCTTTTCGCAGCCCCCGCCACGGCGGAACTGGCGGCCTTCCTCAGAGGGGATATTGTAACATGATAAGACTTCTATGGGCTGTGATTGCGCTCGTGTGGGCGCAGATAGCAGCGGCGGATACGATGCGCTTGGCGGTCACGACATCCTTTGAAAACTCTGGTCTTGCGGATGTTTTAGTGCCCGCGATCAAGGAAGATCTTGATCTGGATGTGCAGCTTTTGGTCGTTGGCACGGGTCAGGCGTTACGCCTTGGGCAATCGGGCGATGTGGATGCAATTCTCGTTCATTCCAAAACTGCCGAGATCGACTTTGTCACGCAGGGACACGGAAGCCATCGCCGCGAAATTATGTATAATGATTTTGTGGTTATCGGGCCTGTCGCTGATGCGGCGAGCATTAGTGGTGCCAGTGGTGCAGAGGATGCGTTTGCACGTATAGCAGTTGCACAAGTCCCCTTCGTGAGCCGCGGCGATAACAGCGGGACGCATAAAGCAGAGCTTGCGATCTGGCAGCGAGCGGGCATTGATACGAACGCGACCTTGGAGTGGTACCAATCCGTTGGTGCGGGCATGGGGGCGGCATTGAACACTGCCGCAGGTTTGAATGCCTATGTGCTTTCGGATCGCGCAAGTTGGTTGAATTTCGGCAACAAGGACGGCCTTGCACTGCTTTACTCAGGCGATCCTGCGCTCTTTAATCAGTATGCGTTTATAGCGGTCAACCCTTCCAAAAACGCCCATGTGCGCAACGACCTTGCAATCCTACTTGAAACTTGGCTGACGAGTACGCGCGCCGCAGATCTTATCAACGCCTATACGATTAACGATGAAACGCTGTTTGTCTTCAACGCGACGCCCCAATAATTAGTGGCTATGGGGTTCATCGTCGAGGTGGCCGTGTACTGCGAATTGCATGATGTCGGCTTGTTGGGATTCAATGATGCGATAACTTTCGCGCACCCCGGAGGGCGTTAATTCGCGCGATACCGTGAGCAACGTGTTGGGCGCATGATCTGCGCACAGGTCTGCCATCTGATCGATCTCCTCCAATGCAGTGCCGTGCGCGGCGTCAACCGAGGGTGCGCCATAGATATCGACAAAGTGTTGCGCCAAAATGGTGGCGATCACATCGCGTTCTTGTGACTCGATCTGGGTGACCGCGATACAACTGACGCGGCCAAAGGTTTCACACCCCATCCAACCGTTGCTAAAGGCTTGGCGCGCTTTGCCAACTAGGTCAGCTTCACCCCAATTCGAAAATTCGAAACCACCCGAAATACACCACTCGCCCGTGCGTGCAGGATTGTGAAAGACGCGTTTATCGCTTTCGTCAAAATGGATTGCGCGGGCGAGTTTCATACGGGCCTCGTTAAGTTTGCGGTGAGGGGGATCACAATAGTGTCGTCTTCGATTTTTAATAAAACACCTAGCCTGTCATCCAAACCGATGTAGGTGCCCGCCTGTCCTGCAAGGGTGATGTCACCGACGAGCCCATGCGCAAGCCCGCCCCATTCGCGGTGGATTTGCGCGGTGCCGCTGTCAGCCCAAGTATTGATCCCGACAAGCGTGTGACGCACCCAGCTTTCCAAAAGCGCAACCGCATCAATTTCAGAACATCCTTCAGCGTACAGCGCTGTTTGATCAGGGGTCAGTCCAGTTTCATCGCTCGCTGGCCAGAGCGTCAGGTTCAATTCAACTACCAGCCAGTCCGGTTCAACATCAAGCTTGCCAGATGCCGCCATGCGCAGAGTGCCACATCGACCGCCATTCACATAAACCGTGCCGTCCCAGCCCAGATGCACACTGACCTCGGGCGGGCCAAGTGCACCAATCGCGTTCTGTAAACCGACGCCGCAGATCGGCAAGATCACGGCTGCATCGCTCAAAGAAACATCTGGTGCAAAAACGATAGCTACGCGCAATAAGTCCGCGCCAAGATCATAGATCACCAACCCAGCTTCACACCCAACATCCGCTGTTGCGATGGCCAGCGCGAAGGGATCACCACCCGCGGCGTTCTGGCCCGAAAACAGCGGTGGAAACTGCGGCGTCGTCACGAGTGGCCCTTTGCAATCAAGTCTTTAGCGATGCTACGAAACGCAGCCGCGGGCGCGCTGTCTGGCTTTGACACAACAATCGGCGCCCCCCCGTCCGCTGCAATGCGGATATCAATATGCAACGGAATTTCAGCAAGCAGGGGAACCCCCAGTTTTTCAGCCTCGGCCGCGACGCCCCCATGACCGAACAGATGTTCTTCGTGACCGCAGGCCGAACACACATGCGTTGACATATTTTCGATCATCCCAATCAGCGGCGTGCCAAGCTGGTTGAACATGTCAATGCCTTTGCGCGCATCTAACAATGCAATGTCCTGCGGCGTAGACACGATGATTGCGCCATTTAGCTGCGATTTCTGCGCCAAAGTCATTTGCACATCGCCGGTACCGGGCGGCAGATCGACGATCAGCACGTCCAGCGCACCCCATTGAACTTGGGTCAACATTTGCTGCAACGCCCCCATCAACATGGGACCGCGCCAAACGACCGCTTGATCGTCGTTGGTCATAAGGCCCAGCGACATCATCGTGACACCAAAGTTGCGCATCGGAAGAATGATCTTGCCATCGGGTGACGCGGGACGCCCCGACACCCCCAACATACGCGGTTGCGAGGGGCCGTAAACATCCGCGTCCAACAGTCCGACGCGACGACCCTCAGCCGCCAAGGCGCAGGCCAAATTCGATGCAACTGTCGATTTACCAACGCCGCCCTTGCCTGATGCAATCGCAATAATACGGTCTACGCCGGGTATTTTTTCTGGCCCCGACGGTTCCGCGCTGCGCGAGGGTTTCAAATCCGGCGGCGCCTTTGGGGTGCTGTGGGCTGTCATCACAACAGACACAGACGTCACGCCCTCCAGTGCATTAATCTGCATTTCTGCGGCATCTTTGATGGCAGTATAGGCATCAACGTGACTGCCGCTGACTTCCATAACAAAGCGCACTGCGCCCTCATCGACGGTCAACGCTTTGATGATGCCCGCCTCATTAATGGACGTGCCACTGATTGGATCCTCAAGGGACGACAGGATCGCAAGGACCGTTTCTCTGCTGGCGCTCACGTTACGATTGACCTTCGATTTTGCCGGTAACGACATGTTCCATATCTAAGCCGTCAATGGTCAGAACCATCTTCGCCTCAAAACTGCGACCCGTCGTATCGCCTGCACTGCGCAGCGCTTCTTCGATGGCCTGTTGGGACGTAACGCCAACCTGTTTGAGGAATTTGCGCATCGACATGTTGAAATCTTCGCTCATAGACGTCTCTCCGATTGTCTTGACCGCATCATGACCCGCGCCATAGGCTTGGGTCAGTCCTGCGATAGGTTTGAAATGAAATATCTCTACTTGCTAATTTGTGTAATGTTCCCGCTTACCCTGCAAGCCCAGAGTGCAGGTTTTACCCTTTCGGCGCCGCCCGAGGTGCGTGACACGGGTTTCTTGAAACATCTCTTGCCGCGTTTTTCGCTGAAACATGGTGTGCGCATCACGCTGGTAGATCAGGGGGGCGACGTTGTCATTGGCGACAACGGTATCGCAGTTTTTGCGGGACCTGATCGCGTTTGGTACATCACTGCAACCGCGCAGGACGGTCCGGCACTGTTCACAGAATGGTTGCTGTCCGACATCGGCAAACGCACGGTTGAATCGTTCAAACCCGACGGCACCGCCATTTTTTCCAGCCAGATTGCACCTGAAACGGTTGACGTGGAACTGATATTTGACGGCGATCCGGTGCGGGGCGAGACCCTGTCGTTGACACACTGCGGGCGCTGCCATGTGATCAACTACAGCAACCGGATGAACGGCATGGGGCAAACGCCCTCGTTCGCTTTGATGCGCACGTTTGACGATTGGTACGACAGGTTTGCAGCGTTCTATGTGCTTAATCCGCATCCCAGTTTTACCCAACTCGAAGACATCACCGAACCATTTGCCGCGCATTTGCCGCCCGCAATTGTGCCGCTTGAAATCACCCAAGACGAATTGGAGCACATCTTGAGTTATGTCGCTACAATTGCGCCTGCTGATCTGGGTGCACCTTTGCAAAGTCAGTGATCCTTGCGCTTTGAGAAATAGTCATCTGATGTGCGCGGGCGCGGGCGCTCTTTGCCAGCGAAGGGATTATTTTCAGAGTGATATTGCGCGTTGATCCGGCAACCGTCGCACATTTGGATCATGCGCGACGCGGCGGGACTGGCAAACATCGAATGATTGCCAGCCAGCTTTTCCATGATCTTTTCGACCGTAGATTTCACCCCGAACAAGTTTCCACATTCGACACACGCAAAAGGTTCTTCTTCGTTGATCACTTTTTGCGTGTAGGCGGCGTCTGTTAAATCAAACTGCGGTGCCAGCGTGATCGCTTTTTCAGGACACACATTGGTGCAAAGCCCACATTGCAGACATGCGTCTTCCTGAAAACGCAGTTGCGGTAGATCGGGGTTATCCCCCAGCGCACCAGAGGGGCAGAGCGACACGCAGGCCAAACATAATGTGCAAGCATCGGTGTCCACAACGACAGCGCCGTAAGGTGCGCCGGCGGGCAGTTTGATCATGTCCGATGTCGGGTTCAGCGCCTTAGCAGACAAACGCGCAACCTGACGACGGGTGCCCAATGGCAGAATTGGCGCGCCAATCGCGGGTGTTTGGGTGGCTGCGAACAGATGGTCTGACAAAGCATCCGGATCAGTAATATCGAGTAGGGCAACCTTACCAGGTGCAATGGCAAGAGCGAGGTCCAGTTGCGGATCAAGCGCGTCGCGCTCTGTCTTGGGGCCGAGCAGAATATCAACATATGAAAAACCGGACGCAAGTGCGGCCAGCATTTCAGCATGCCCAAAGCCCGACAGCGCACTGACTTCCATCGGGATCACATGGGCGGGCAAACCTTGACCGTGGCGCGCCGCAAGGCTGATCATCTCCGCACCGTGGTCGTCATGCACCAGCAACGTCGACCCCTCGCCACCTGCCGCACGGTAAGATGTGGCCAGCGTGTTGATACGGCGGAAAATGTGATCTGGCGTTGGCATGTCGTAGGTGATTGCACCAGAGGGACATACAGCAGCACAGGCACCACAACCGGCGCAAATCATCGGATCAATGCTGACATGCTCGCCCGCAGAAATAATCGCGCCCGTCGGGCAAACATTCAAACAGTTCGAACAGGCAGGTTTTTCAGCGCGCGAATGGGCGCACAGCGTTGGCTCCACGCGCACGTAGAGCGGTTTTTCAAAGGCCCCGACAAGCTGGCTTGCGTCATAAATCGCTTGTGCGACGGCGGGTTGGCTTTTGGGGTCGACGCGCAAATATCCGTCGCGTTTGTCGTGGGCAGGAAACAGCGGCGTAGCGCCAGATAGATCAAGAATAATGTCACACTCTGATAGTGCGCCATCTTTTGGATCAGATAGTCCAGGTGTGCCACGCCCCCCCACCAGACTTTGTTGGAATCCGTCAATCTGGATCTCAAATTGTCCGATGGTACCAGAGGCATATTTCAGCGTGCCAGCTATAGTATCATAGGCTGACGAGGGGACAATCTCGGACCCGGGCGCAAGCAGGACCGTTAAGGACAGCGTGTCGGCCAGACGATCAGCAGCACTAAGCGCGATATCGGCGTCCCCGATAATCAAACACGTGCCCTCTGATACAATATCGACCGACCGATAGGACGGTTCCGGCAGCATCGCATCGGCGATCAAAGCTGCGATTTTGGGCGTTGTGGACACTGTGTCAGCCGTCCAACCCGCGCGGTCGCGAATATCGATAAATTGCGGCGCATCGACCTCTAACTCTTCGGCAAGCTCGGCAAAGTGCGGGGCCTCTTGTTGGCAGGCAATAATCACGTCCCCGTCCGCAATTGCTTTGGCGGCACTTTCAATCTGGGTGGTGCAAAGACCCGTGAAAACACGCGAACAGCTCAGCCCTGTTGCGTTGCTCAAACCAGTAGAATCAACCATTTGAGAGCCAAGGCAGTCACATACAAGCAAGGTCTTTGACATAGAGCCCCCATGGATAATTTGATTTGATCTTTCCCTCAGTAAGCCCGTATTTTTTTCCACAGTAAACCTACAAATGAACAGCACCCAATACCGTTGCAATTTACAGTTGCTATAACTGACCTTTGGTAAAGTTAAGAAAAATAGTCGGGAATTAGATTCAGCGAAATTCCACTAACACGCTGCAATGCAGCAATAAAAATTCCATCGTGGCGCGAAAAAATGCTATGAATGATGGTAGATTTGGCACAATATAAAAGGACTCACTCCTGAGAGGCTGCTTTTTGAAGGTTGTATTCCCAAATGCGCAAACCCTACCGCTTGGCGTTGTTGTCAAGCGCGCTCCGGGCGTTACCCGCTGGGCCAAGTTTGCGTGGACGGTGTCCTCTGTTTTGCCGGGTGCCGCTGCTGCTGACTGGAAGGTGATCCGCCAAGAGGGCGATGTAACTGAATACCACGCAGCGACGCTGCCTTTGACGCTTTATGTATCAGACGCAGAAGCCTATGCGCACGAACTTCAGGCGCGCGCGCCGTCTGTCTATGTCGTACTGCGCCAGACCGAACAGTTAAATGATCTACCGTGGTCCGTGGCCCTTGTGACCGCATCCCCTTACGAGGCGCAGGATTATTGCGATTCTGCAGAAGAATTGGTTGAAAAAGTCCCAATGCCCGAAGGATTGCACGCATGGATCGCAGAGTTCGTGGACACCCATTACGAAGAAGAAGCCTTTATAAAACGCCGGCGCGACAAGACGCGTGTTGATAAGGTGGATGACGGAATAGGCGATGCACGTATTCGCCAAGTCAGCGATGTTTATCGCGCACCCCGTCGCAAAGAGGTGCTAAGTTGAGCCGCGAATTGTCATCATGGTCCCGCCGCCGTGCCGCAGTTGCCGCCGAGTCCGCAGCTGATGAACGCGCGCTGGAACAAGCACGCATCGCCGAGCAACAAAAAGAGTTGGCCGCAAAATCCGACGATGAAATTCTGGAAGAGCTTGGCCTGCCAAATCCCGACACAATGGTGGACGGCGATGACTTTAAGGCCTTTCTTGCCAAGACGGTCCCCGCCCATTTGCGCAAACGCGCATTGCGCACGCTTTGGCGCAGCAACCCTGTGCTGGCCTGTGTGGACGGGCTGAACGACTATGATGACGACTACTTGACGGGCAGTTTCAATCAGGGTCCTATCAGCACGACCTATCAGGTCGGCAAAGGGATGCTTGCCCATTTGGTGGAAATGGAACGCCAGAAAGAGGCGTTGGAAAATCCGGTGCAAGACGTGGTTGAACAGGAATTGGCAGACGAGGCGGCGGAAGAGCCCCTTGACCACGAGGATATGCCGATCGCAACTACAGAGACGGAAACAGAGACAGTCGCGACGCGTATCCAAACCACAGAGACAGCAGAGACCATCGAACCGGACGACGAGGACATTATGATGCCTGCGCCGCGCCGCATGAAATTCCATTTCGAAACGGACGCCGCATGAACGTAGCCGCACCAATTTCAGAGGTTTCGCAAGAAGATCACTTGCGCGCCGATCTGTATAACTACCTTGGCCTCATGCTGTCGGCTCCGCCTGATCAGATGTTGCTGGACCAAACAGCGGGTCTAGCGGGGGATGCCACCCCACTCGGGGAAGCGATACAGGGCCTTGCGCGTGTTGCGAAGGTTTCAAAACCTAAGGCCGTACAAACAGAGTTTAACGCGCTTTTCATCGGGCTGGGTCGGGGTGAATTGTTGCCCTATGCCAGCTATTATCTAACCGGCTTTCTGAACGAAAAACCGCTTGCGAATTTGCGTGCGACAATGGCCAACTTCGGTATGGCCCGCGCGTCTGACGTGTTTGAACCCGAAGATAATATAGCATCTTTGATGGAAATGATGGCTGGGATGATCGTTGGCCGTTTCGGGCGCGTCGCGAAGGTCGAAGAACAAAAGCATTTCTTCAACGCGCATATCGGGACATGGGCCACGCACTATTTTTCTGACCTCAAAGCCGCGAAATCATCGGTGCTTTATGCATCGGTGGGCGACGTTGGGGCTGCACTAATGGATATTGAACGCGAAGCATTTCGCATGACGGCGAACTAATACGTGTGCCACGCAACCGGCGGGGATGCTCGCCAAACCAGGGAAGGGGAGACATCCCATGACTGAAGAAACCAAAGGCGCAAGCCGCCGCGATTTTCTGAAATTGGCAGGCACGGCTGCACCAGCTGCAATCGCCCTCGCAGCAGGAAGCGCCACACAAGCGGCGGCGCAGCCCGTCGATCTATCGTCGGAAACGATGCAGGACACCGCACACACGCGTGCCTATCTCGAAAGCACACGTTTCTAGGCTCCGCGCAGCGCGCGATACGAATTTATCCAGCTAAGCTGGAAAAGGGAGGAAGACCATGCTGAGGAAAAAGACAAACGGTTACACACGTCGTTCTGGCCGCTCGCCGATCGTCGTTAATAAAGGGGCAGGCGGCATCGATCGACGCGGCTTCTTGCGCGGCTCAGGACTTGCGATTGGTGGCTTGGCCGCGATTGCGGCGACCGGTGGTTCCGTGACGCAAGCGACGGCGCAAACCGCTGCGACCCGTGCCATTGAGACAATCAAATCTGTCTGTACGCACTGTTCGGTTGGTTGTACGGTTGTTGCCGAAGTCGACAATGGCGTTTGGGTTGGACAAGAGCCCGGCTTTGATAGCCCGTTCAACTTGGGCGGCTACTGTGCCAAGGGTGCTGCAGTGCGCGAACATGCGCACGGCGAACGTCGCCTGAAGTACCCGATGAAAAAAGAGAACGGCGAATGGGTCCGTATCAGCTGGGACACCGCGATTAGCGAAATCAGCGATGGCATGATGAAGATCCGCGACGAAAGCGGACCAGATTCCGTCTATTGGTTGGGATCTGCCAAGCATAACAACGAACAGGCCTACCTGTTCCGCAAATTTGCGGCCTACTGGGGCACCAACAACGTTGATCACCAAGCGCGGATTTGTCACTCGACGACCGTTGCGGGTGTTGCCAACACATGGGGCTACGGCGCCATGACAAACAGCTACAACGACATCCACAATTCCAAAGCGATCTTCTTGATCGGTGGCAACCCTGCCGAAGCGCACCCCGTTTCGCTGTTGCACATTCTGAAAGCCAAGGAACAGAACAACGCGCCGCTTATCGTGTGTGATCCACGCTTCACCCGCACTGCAGCACACGCGGACGAATATGTGCGCTTCCGGCCCGGCTCTGACGTGGCCCTCGTTTGGGGCATTCTGTGGCATATCTTTGAAAATGGCTGGGAGGACAAAGAGTTCATCCGCACCCGTGTCTGGGGTATGGACCAGATCAAGGAAGAAGTCGCCAAGTGGACGCCTGAAGAGGTTGAGCGTGTTACTGGTGCGCCGGGAACTCAACTGGCACGCGTTGCGCGTACGCTGGTTAACAATCGCCCCGGCACCGTGATCTGGTGTATGGGTGGTACGCAGCATACCAACGGTAACAACAACACCCGCGCGTATTGCATCCTTCAGCTCGCGCTTGGCAACATGGGCACGGCTGGTGGCGGAACGAATATTTTCCGTGGCCACGACAACGTACAGGGCGCGACCGATCTAGGCGTTCTGGCCGATACGCTGCCAGGGTATTACGGCCTGTCCGCAGGCGCGTGGGCCCACTGGGCACGCGTTTGGGAAGAAGATCTCGATTGGATGAAGGAACGTTTCAGCCCTGAAAAGGTTGGCGATACAGCAATGATGAACCTGACAGGTATTCCTGTTAGCCGTTGGATTGATGGGGTGCTGGAAAGCAAAGAAAACCTGGATCAACCTGACAATACCCGTGCAATGGTCCTTTGGGGCCACGCACCAAACAGCCAGACCCGTCAGAAAGAAATGAAGACGGCGATGGAAAAACTCGACATGCTTGTCGTTGTTGATCCCTATCCGACTGTGTCAGCCGTTCTTCAGGATCGCACAGATGGTGTATACCTACTGCCGGCCTGTA
This sequence comes from Planktotalea frisia, assembly GCF_001890925.1. Taxonomy (GTDB): domain Bacteria; phylum Pseudomonadota; class Alphaproteobacteria; order Rhodobacterales; family Rhodobacteraceae; genus Planktotalea; species Planktotalea frisia. Next base: position 3,528 of record NZ_MLCB01000207.1, on the reverse strand, counting down.
CCCAGTTTGAAACACGTGGTTCTGTGACGGCATCCAACCGTTCGCTACAGTGGCGTGACAAAGTGGTCGAACCGCTGTTTGAATCCAAGACAGATCACTGGATTATGGCTCGTTTTGCCGAAAAGTTCGGCTTCCACGACAAAATTTTCCGCAATATCGGCATGGATGAAGGGGACGAGCCCAATATCGAAGACATCACCCGCGAATTTAACCGCGGTATGTGGACGATTGGGTATACCGGTCAAAGCCCTGAGCGCATGAAACTGCACATGGCGAACCAGCACACGTTTGATCGCACAACTTTGCGCGCGATCGGCGGCCCTGCAGATGGGGATACTTACGGGATGCCATGGCCATGTTGGGGGACGGCTGAAATGAACCACCCCGGTACGGCGAACCTCTACGATATGTCGATGCCTGTGGCCGAAGGTGGCCTGACGTTCCGCGCCCGCTTTGGTGTCGAGCGTGATGGCGACAACCTCTTGGCCGAAGGGGTGTTCACACCCGGGTCCGAGATTGAAGACGGATACCCCGAGTTCACCATGCAGATGCTAATAGACCTTGGTTGGGATGGCGATCTTAGCGCAGATGAACGCGCGTCCATCGACGCGGTAGCAGGTGCAAAAACCAACTGGAAAACCGACCTTTCCGGCGGTATCCAGCGGGTGGCGATCAAACATGGATGTGCACCCTTCGGCAACGCAAAAGCGCGGGCTGTGGTTTGGACCTTCCCGGATCCGGTGCCGATTCACCGCGAACCGCTTTATACCAACCGACGTGATCTGGTGGCGGATTATCCAACCTACGAGGATAAAAAGTTCTGGCGCGTTCCGACCATGTATAAGTCCATTCAGGAAAAGGATTTCTCGCAGGAGTATCCGATTATCCTGACATCTGGTCGTTTGGTTGAATACGAAGGGGGTGGTGACGAAAGCCGCTCCAACCCATGGCTTGCAGAATTGCAGCAAGACATGTTCGTTGAAATCAACACACGTGACGCCAACAATCTAGGTGTACGTGACGGCGAACAGGTCTGGGTCGAAGGCCCAGAGGGCGGCAAAGTCAAAGTGATGGCAATGGTCACCGAACGTGTCGGTGAAGGCGTCGCATTCATGCCGTTCCACTTTGGTGGGCACTTGGAAGGTGTTGATCTAAGGGATAAATATCCCGAAGGTGCCGATCCGTTCGTATTGGGCGAAAGCACAAACACCGCACAGACATATGGCTATGATAGCGTAACCCAGATGCAAGAGACCAAAGCGACTCTTTGCAAAATCTGGACAGCATAAGGGAGAAGTAGAATGGCTAGAGCAAAATTTCTCGTAGACGCTGAACGCTGCATCGAATGTAACGCCTGTGTCACCGCCTGTAAGAACGAACACGAAGTTCCGTGGGGCATCAACCGCCGCAAGGTCGTCACGATCAATGACGGCTCGCCGGGGGAACGCTCGATTTCGGTCGCGTGTATGCACTGCTCAGATGCACCCTGTATGGCGGTATGTCCGACAGATTGCTTCTATCAGACTGATGAAGGCGTCGTGTTGCACTCAAAAGACCTGTGCATTGGCTGCGGCTATTGCTTCTATGCGTGCCCCTTTGGTGCGCCGCAGTACCCACAGGCTGGCAACTTTGGATCACGTGGCAAGATGGACAAATGTACCTTCTGCGCCGGTGGGCCAGAGGAAAACAACTCCACTGCCGAATTCCAAAAGTATGGTCGCAACCGCATTGCAGAAGGCAAACTGCCGATCTGCGCTGAAATGTGTGCAACCAAGGCCCTGCTTGCAGGCGACGGCGACGTTGTATCCGGCATCTACCGCGAGCGCGTTGTCGCGCGTGGTTTCGGATCAGGCGCATGGGGTTGGGGCACGGCCTACGACCAGAAAGGTGGCTAAACGCCCCCTTCGTGAAACTATTGGGGGCGGCCTGCGTTTGGCCGCCCCTCTCATATCTGACATAAGGAAGTTATGATGCTTCGTCTTTTAGGCTTGCTGGCACTTATCTGGTCTTTGGCTGTTCCTGCGTTCGCGCAAGAGACAGGTGATAACACGCGCGCCTCAACAGGTGGGGCGCAAACCCTAGAAGACATCATGCGGCGCCAGCAAGGCATCGCAATTGACGACAGTTTTCGTAGCGACCTGACAGGCAACCCTGACGCAGCTGCCGCGTCCTCCGACCAACTTGGTACCTTAGGTGGGTCGTCCGATCCCGATCTTTGGCGCGCCTTGCGCTATGATTCTGCCGACATCACAACCCAGTCCCGTACATCCGCCGCAACAACGCTTATGCAAGACGGCGGCATGTGGTGGTTGCAATTTCGCGAAGGTCCACTTCTGCGTATTGCAGTGTATCTGTTGGGGGGAACGCTTTTATTGCTGGCACTGTTCTACCTCATTCGCGGTCGCATCCGTATTCACGGCGAAAAGACAGGCCGCACCATCGTGCGCTTCAAAGCCATTGAACGCTTTGGCCATTGGCTGCTTGCGTCGTCCTTTATCGTGCTCGGGTTAACCGGCCTTATTTCGCTATTCGGGCGCAAGGTACTTATCCCCGCATTCGGCCACGAAACATTTTCATCCCTCGCGATCATTAGCAAATGGATCCATAACAACATTTCATGGGCCTTCATGATCGCACTGGTGATCATCTTTATCGCATGGGTTGTTCATAATCTGCCTGACAAAACCGATCTACGCTGGTTGGCCAAGGCGGGCGGCCTATTTGGCGGGGAACATCCACCTGCAAAGAAATTCAACGCTGGTCAAAAACTGATCTTTTGGGCGGTAATCGTACTGGGTGGTTCAATTTCGCTATCCGGTCTGTCGCTGCTGTTCCCCTTTGAATTCAACCTCTTTTCCCATACGTTCTCGACGCTGAACGCTTTGGGTGTGCCGGGGTGGGTAGGTGCTGGTGACCTGCCTTATCCGCTCTCACCGCAGGAAGAAATGCAATACGCACAGCTTTGGCATGCACTTGTCAGCTTGATCCTGACCGCAATCATATTCGCCCATATCTATCTCGGCTCTGTCGGAATGGAAGGTGCCTTTGATGCGATGGGCAAAGGCGAAGTCGAAGAACAATGGGCGCGCGAGCATCACAGCATCTGGGCCCAAGAGGTTTTGGATGACGATGCCAAAAGTCAGGACAAATTAACATGAAACCTTTCCTGCTCGCCCTCGTGGCCCTCGTCGTAATTGCATTCGGTTCCAACCAGATACTAACCCAGATCGGTTTTTCAAGCGCCACCGCAGGAACGTCGCCTGCAAATGTCAGACTGTCGGACTAAGTATATAACATAATGAATCTTATACGAATTTGACCAAGTGGTAAAAATACTGCCAACCCTTCAAAAGACTACCCTCCCTGCTGACTCAAAGCTGCCGTTTGTTTTGTTGAGAGCTAGGTCGGGTGTGCGGTACAAGGACGAAGCCGCTGCCGCGGCAATGGCGCTTGTTGCGGGTGTTCTGGGCTGCCTTTGGCCGAGTGCATTTTGAGATCTAGCGAACCTGTTTGACGATTGGGGCTTCT
>NZ_MLCB01000206.1 GCF_001890925.1 Planktotalea frisia | reverse complement strand
TCTGACGAAATACCATGCGCGAAAAAGGACTTGCAAAAAGGGAGCCATCCACACAAGAAAAACCGGCCTTATGCACATGCGGCTATTGCTGGCGCAGAAATTGCTCGCGTGCGCAGCATCGCTCGTTTGCCAACGCAGTATATTTCGCCGAACCGGTCATTCAAACCAGTCGACCCTGGTTGATTGCAAAAGCTTTTCCCCGTCGTGCAAAAGCTATGCAATAGAACGTATGGCCACAAATCGACTACGATATTTCCGACGAGACAGTTCCCGTACCTGCAAGTTTACACTGATGGCCAGTGATTTCTGCTTCGCTTCAAAATCAAGACCAGATCAACGCGCCTCAATTCACCAAAACGCAATACTTGTCCCGGGAAAGGGTTTTCTGCTCTGTCTCAGTCAACACTACGATGGCATCATCGACGCTGAGGCCATTGCGTCGCGCCTTGTCCCAAATGCGTTTGCACGATTTTGGAGACCATGGAAGCGCCGCTCCCGCGAGCCAACTTCGAAGGGGTTGAGGCAACCTATCGTATGTCATCATCGGGTCTGCTACCCGGCGTCGCTTCTTAAGAGTCGTAGATCCAAGATTGCCAGTCATGTCTCTTCTTCCAGGTCAAAGATCGGATCCAAGACCAGAACAAGCCGCGTTTCGCCTGACCCTTCAATCGGAGGTGATCGGTGCAGCAGGCCGGAGCGAGGCTCTTCTGGCCATAGTGTGCCGCGCAGCAATATCGGGGTGCCAGTTGGGACGGTAAAGATGCGTTTTGGTTCAGCACCATCGTGTGAAATGCCATATTGGGTTCCCGTGCCGCGGTAAGTGCAAACGAGCCGGGCGGTTATGGCATCGATATGGAACTTGCGGCATGCGTTCGCGGTGACGCGACTAAGCCGAAGGCGCACATAGGGAGCATCCATCAAGTCGCAAAAGAGGTGCGATAATGCGGCGATATCCTCGATGAGACGCTGTCGGTGTGGTCCATCCAGCATTAAAGATGTATCGCATAAGTCCGACAGAACTGAGGACACGCTTTGGGGCTTCAGGATCAACCGAGCGGACGGCAGGTTTTCCGGGTCCATCCCGTCCATCCACGTCTGAAAAGCAGGCAGAGGTTGCCGCTGCAAAATCGCAGCAGCACATCCTGGCTTTTCCAGAATGTTAAGGTTCTCGGGCACATGCGCCACACCAACGCCGATGGCAGCACTTTGCAGCACGTCCTGAATTATCGTCATGCCGCCTGCTCCGCCCTGCGCCACTGTGGGAATGGGTCGGGGCAGTCAGGCAGGGCGTCCGGCGACTTTGCCAGTTCTTCAGGCAAAAGTGCTTCATCCAATCGCCCCTTGATGTCAGCCCAGTCAATCCCTGACCCGATAAAGACAATCTCTTGCCGACGGTCGCCCCATGGTTCTTGCCAATGTGCGGTCATATAACTTTGCATACCGTCATGGTCCGGCCAACGGTCCTTTGGGACGGACGCCCACCATGTCCCCATTGGTTTGACCGACGACAGCGAACCAGCCAACGAAAATTCCGCCACCCAGTCAGGACGGGTCGCGATCCAGAAATGCCCTTTTGCGCGGATCACACCCGGCAGGTCGCCATTCAGGACAGCCATGATCTTCTCAGGTTCAAACGGCCTGCGCGCGCGGTAAACGAATGAAGCGATGCCGTATTCTTCGGTTTCCGGCACGTGATCTGCAAAGCCATAAAGCTCTTTGGCCCACATGGGGTGTTCTTGCGCCTTCTCAAAATCGAATAACCCCGTGTTCAGGATTGCATCTGCGGGAACATCCGAATGAGTGGTCTCGATGATCTGGGCGTCTGCATTCAGGCTGCGGATGATCTGACGCGCGGCCTCAACTTGGATGGATGTGGCGTCTGCGACCTTGTTCAACACAACGACATCCGCGAATTCGATCTGTTCGACCAACAGGTTCACCAACGTGCGCTCGTCATCTTCGCCAAGCGTTTCGCCCCGGTCGCTCAGGAAATCGTGGCTGGAATAATCACGCAGCAAGTTCACGGCATCCACGACAGTGACCATCGTATCAAGCCGCGCGACGTCCGACAGGCTTTCACCATGTTCATCGCGAAAATCGAAGGTGGCGGCGACGGGAAGTGGTTCGGAAATGCCAGTGGATTCGATCAGCAGATAATCAAAGCGTCCTTCCGCCGCTAACCTGCGCACCTCGGCCAGCAGGTCATCGCGCAATGTGCAGCAGATGCACCCGTTCGACATCTCGACCAGCGTTTCATCCGTGCGGCTCAGCTCTGTATCAGCGCGCACCAGGTCCGCGTCGATGTTTACCTCGGACATGTCATTGACAATGACCGCAACACGCAGCCCGTCGCGGTTGTTCAGGACGCGGTTGAGAAGCGTGGTTTTACCGGCCCCAAGAAAGCCGGATAGGACGGTGACAGGAAGTTTTTGGGTCATTGGGGGCTCATCCTTAAGCGGTTTTAGCGGTTTGGTGGGCGCGCAGCATGTCGAGGCTGAAGACAAGTTCAGCGCTGGTCATATCGCGGGCAATGACAACGATGCGCGATTGACGGTTTTTGCCCTGCCAGTCGTTCAAGGGCACCGGGGGATCAAAGAGATGCTGCACACCGTGGAACACGAACGGCGTCTCAATGCCGATCAGATGTACGATGCCTTTTACGCGGAGGATGTCGGGCCCGCGCAGCATGATGAGCGTGTCGAGCCAACGGTCAAAATCATCTGCAGGAATTGGGTCATGCAGGACGATAGACGCTGATCCAATCCGCGCGTCATGTTGCGATACAGGTGCGGAAGGTGTGGCTGACGGAGCGAAGCCGGACAGATTTTCAAGAGGATCACGGGGCGCGGTCGGCGTCAGCCACGCTATGGCATGATCAGATGTTCCCTGATGGCGCATACCGCTTAAATCCCAGAGGGCTGTAATTGGCACCACACCACGATCCGCCCGCAAAATGTCCGCAGTTGGGTTGAGCGATCGCAGCCGTATTTTGAACGCGCTTGATGCGCTCTTGGACACCAGATCGGTTTTGCTCAGCACAAGCAGATCCGCCATCGCGACTTGCGAAACGGCTTCGAACTGGCGGTTGAGCGTGTCCGGACCTGTTGCTGCATCCACCACCGTGACAACCCCGTCTATACGGAAGTTCTTTGCCAGATAGGTGTCCAACAAGAACGTCTGTAGAATTGGTGCGGGGTCTGCGAGGCCCGTTGTCTCGATCACGACGCGGTCGAATGTCAAACGGTCTTCTTGTCTGCGGGCAGCCAAGTCTTGCAGGGTGCGCGACAGGTCGCCGCGAATGGAGCAGCACAGGCAGCCCGATTGCATCAAGACGATATCTTCGTCCACGGCCTCGATCAGGTCGTGATCAAGTCCGGCCTCGCCGAACTCATTCACAATGACAGCGATCCTTGGTCCGGTTGCATTGGTTAGGATCGCATTGAGGAGTGTGGTCTTTCCCGCACCAAGAAAGCCTGTCAGCAAGGTTACCGGGAAGCGGGTATCTGTGGCGTCCATGTTATCGGTCATTCTGTTCCATTTTATCATTTTGTAATGTTATGACATAACACTAAATGAGAGGTCAAGATGCTTCAATCCAAGTAGGGCAACAACATTCCGATGCTGATGGCGATGATCAGGACGCCTCCAGTCACGTGCAGTGTTGCCGAGATGGCCTGCATGGCTTGGTGATCCCGCGCCCCAAGACCGGCCAACCTCCGAGCGGCGACGCCGGAGGTGACAACAGTCAGGTTAAACGCGGCGGTCCCGAGACCCATCGTGATCACGGCAAGACATCCAACGGCAAAAGCATCGAACCGAGCCGCGATCACCAGTACAAATAATGCACCAGTGCAAGGCCTCATCGCGATGCTGGCGATCAAAGCGACCGCGTCGCGCGCCGATGTAAGTGTTGCTATTTCCTGGATGCTTGGACCATGTGCATGGCCGCAACAGCCGTGCGCAGCCTGTTTGGCTTGGCCCATTTTGTGCCAACTACGTGCACCGCGAAATACTAACACAACCCCGATCGCGGCAATTGCTGCCTAACTTGCGGGGGCGAGCCAAGCCTCTGTGAGATCGGCCAGATCAGCGGAACCGATTTGCAAAACAAAATAGAGGCCGCCAACCAAAAGGATGGCCGTCGCCGCCTGCGCCAGACTGGATAGAACCGTCAATATGCTCAACCGTTTTAAGGTTGCGCCACTGGCAAGGGCTGCTCCACCAATCAGCACTTTCCCATGACCCGGCCCAAGGGCGTGGAAGAATCCATAAGCCGCTGTCGCACTGCACAAAGTCCAGACGGCCCTCGGATCGCCGGCCTGAATTCCCCTTAGGGCACCTGCCATTGCATTTTGGAACGTGCGTTGTTCGCCAGCTGCCCATTGTTGAATGTCGAACCACTGCACAAAGCTCCACGCGGCGGCACCGGCAGCGAAGATGCATAAAACGATGGGACCAAACCTTAACCACATGTCAGGCGCACCTCATCAGAGAAGAGGCGTCCGACATTCTCTTGCGTGGGTGCCTCTTCGCGCCCCAGTGCAGTGAGCGTTTCCTGCAAGGCGTTTTCTGTGGCATTCGGTTCAAACGGCACGATCTGCGCCTGACAGCCTTCAGGCAGAGCGATGGGGTCTTTCGCGGGCAGAATGGCATAGGCGTAGAAAAAGACGGGGTCATAAAGACGCAGAAAAGCGGTCGCACCTTCGATCCTGACAGGCTGTGACATTAGTAGATCAAATGAGACTTCAACCTGATTGCTCTCAAGCGTGACAGCAGCGGCTTCGGGTCGCCCCAGTGGATAGTCTTGCCCAGCGACCTCAAGGTAGACATCGCCCTTGTATTCAGGGTCCCAGTTGGTTTCACCGTCTATAACTGCAGCTCGGTCAGCATCATTAAACTGTCCGTCTCCATCGAAATCCAAGTTCAACGATTCAAATAGGATAAGCGTTGTAAATTCGTCGTAGGTCCATGAAATCCGAAGCGCCTCTAATTGCCCGTCAGTCCCAAAGATGAAGCCGGTCCGCGCATCGACGAAGACATGCGGATGTGCCTTGGCGGGTCCACCAAGGCACATCACAACGAACAAAAGGCCCCAAAATCTGTGTGACACGGGAGACTTGTGCTCCAATCTTTAATCCGGATTTTACGGGGCTGATGCGATTACATGCAGCCTGCAAGGGCGGTCGACAGATTCCGGATAAGTTGAGGGTAAAGTGCCGGACCCGGCTCCAGATCGGAGCCTAGCGGATCGAGAATGCCCGTCTGTGCTTGCGTTCCATCGAGAACAGTTGCGACTAGACCGGGATTGAATTGCGGTTCGGCCAGAACACAATCAATGCCTTGCTCGGCGATCCGACCTTGGATTTCTGCAATTCGTGCTGGGCTAGGGTCAGACGCATCGCCGATGGAAATTGCGCCTGATGCCGGGAAATCAAAATCCGCCTCAAAGTACTGATAGGCATCATGGAACACGACGAATTGGCCATCACGCACAGGATCAAGCGTTGCTGTGACCTCACCAATCAAGGCTTCAATCTCAGTACGGCCTGCTGCCGCATTCGCAAAGTAAGTACCTGCGTTATCAGGATCGGCGGCGGAAAGCTGCCCTGCGATCACGTTCAGCCAGGTCATTGCATTTTGTGGTGACAACCATGCGTGCGGATCATGCGCACCGTGGTCATGTTCGTCGTGCTCGGCTTCTTCGTCATCATGAGCATCATGCGCTTCGTCTGCGTGATCATCATGGTCTTCGTGGCCCTCTTCGTCGTCATGATCTTTCTCGTCATCATGGTCATGGGCTTCGAACAACGCACCTTCCCGGAACTCCAGTTCGATCGTGCCATCTGCTTCCAGCAATGCCGTCACAGCGGCATCCGGTGCGAGCGTTTCAATCGTATCGGTCAGCCATGGCGTCAAATCGGGTCCAATCCAAAATACAAGATCGGCGTCCTGCAACGCGGAGGCTTCAGATGGACGAAGGCTGTACTCGTGCGGGCTTGCACCGGGCTGAACAATCAAATCGGGTGTGCCGACGCCTTCCATGACCCGTGCTACCAAAGAATGGACCGGGGCGATATCAACCGCCACCTTCGGCGCGTCCGCGTAGGCTGTTCCACCCATCAAAGTGGCACTAAGGGACAGTGTAAGAAGCTTTCTGGACATCGAGGTCTCCATGTGATTGTATAACATTACACATCAGATAGACGAAATGTAATAACATGACAAGTGAGTCGAACAAGACAAATGCTGCGAACAGCCCCTTGGGGTTTGCGCAACATGATCATCGCACATGCGTGAGCGGGGGTCTTGCCGCAGCCGAGGCCCGTTGTGCGGCTGAAGGTCTTCGCTTTACGCCTGTGCGGCGCAAGGTGCTCGAGATATTGCTGCAAAATCACCGCGCGCTCGGCGCTTACACGATTTTGGACAGGCTGCGCGAAGACGGGTTCGGGTCGCAGCCTCCCGTTGCGTACCGCGCGTTGGATTTCCTTGTCGTAAATGGTTTGGCCCATAAGATCGAACGGCTAAATGCCTTCATTGCCTGCGTTCACCCCAGCCAATCCCACACACCAGCATTTATGATCTGCCGCCTGTGTGACGCGGTGGCCGAGGCCCAATCTTCCCCCGCGCGGGGTGCATTGGGCGACGCGGCACGCGCCACCGGGTTCCGGATAGAGCGCACTGTCGTGGAGGCCGAAGGCGTCTGCCCGGCCTGTGTAGACAAGGCCGACGCATGAGCCTTGTTCAGGTTGAAGACCTTAGCGTCCGTTATGGCGCAAGGACGGTGCTATCACGCGTGTCATTGCGCGTCGAACCCGGTGAGATTGTCACAATTGTTGGCCCGAACGGGTCAGGCAAAACCAGCCTACTGCGCGCGATTATCGGGGCGGTGAAGCCGCTTAAAGGTCGCGTCGTGCAAGGGAGTGGCGTAAAAATCGGCTATGTTCCGCAAAAACTGCATATTGACGAGACATTGCCAATCACAGTTTCAAGGTTCTTGAAATTGCTGGGCGGCGTCGCAGTTGCAGACATCGATCATGCGCTAGCGCAAGCAGGAGTGCCGGACTTGGCTGCAGCGCAACTCTCGCAGCTCTCTGGCGGTCAATTCCAGCGGGTCCTCCTTGCCCGCGCCTTGATCGGAAAACCTGATCTGCTGCTCTTGGACGAAGCCACACAGGGGCTTGACCAACGCGGTTCAGCATCCTTTTACCAACAGATCGAAACTGTGCGGCAAAACACGGGCTGCGCGGTTCTGATGATCAGCCACGAATTGCACGTTGTGATGAGCGCCTCTGACCGCGTCATCTGCCTTAACGGTCATGTTTGCTGTGAAGGAACACCGGCGGTGGTCGCATCTGCGCCCGAATACAGGGCATTGTTCGGGCCCGGCACGGGCGGCGCACTGGCGCTTTACCGGCATGAACACGATCACCACCATGATCATGGCGATCATAACCACGACCACACAGAGGCCGCAGAATAATGCTTGATGATTTTATGGTGCGTGCGGCTCTGGCCGGAATTGGCGTGGCTTTTGCCGCCGCACCTTTGGGGTGTTTTGTGGTCTGGCGACGTATGGCGTATTTTGGGGATGCCACGGCGCACGCCGCGATCCTTGGTGTCGCCCTGTCGCTCGCGTTCTCGATGTCAATTTTCGTGGGGTCGATGGCAGTGGCCTTGCTGATGGCGCTGGTTGTCAGCGTGTTGTCTGGAAGGGGCTATGCGATGGACACACTGTTGGGGGTTCTTGCGCATTCCGCACTTGCCTTTGGACTTGTTGCGGTGTCCTTCATTTCGGGAGTGCGGATCGATCTAATGGCCTATCTCTTTGGTGATATTCTGGCCGTGTCGCGCGGGGATCTTTCGGTCATCTGGGGCGGTGCTGCAGTTGTCGTCGCTTTGATCGGCTGGCGCTGGTCGGCCCTGCTGACGGCGACATTGAACGAAGACCTGGCTTACGCGAGCGGGATCAACCCGAAACGTGAACAACTGGTGCTGACGATCGCGCTGGCCATTACGGTTGCGGTTGCGATCAAAGTCGTGGGAGTCCTGCTTATTGCCGCCATGCTGATCATACCGGCAGCCGCCGCACGCCCTTTGTCACGCACGCCCGAAGGTATGGCAGTCGCCGCCGGTCTGATCGGGATGCTATCAGCCACTATCGGTCTGCGCGCAGCGTATGTGTTTGATACGCCTGCAGGTCCCTCCATTGTGTGCGTCGCGGCGATTACGTTTCTCGCAACTAGCATTCTGAGGGGTTTTAGACACCAGCGGTAAAGCGACGTTGTATCGTCCGGTAGATTTCTTGATGGCGTCGAGCTTAGGGATCATTTTGTCTCGCAAGCCGTAAGTTGCCGTCTACGAAACCGGCAGCAGCTCATTCGCCCTGTTTTCAACTGTCGATCTTTTCTGCGATGCTCAGCGTATCTTCAAGCTCTACACCAACCACACGTCCATTGTTCCAAGGTCTGTCTTTTGATTTAACGGCGGGAAGTTGGATTCTGGACATGAGTTATCCTCCCTCCAGCCCAAGCATCGACACAGCGCCGACGGCAAATTCTATCAAGAAATGTAGATGACCGCTCTCGGTGACACTTCAAAGCGATGTACCGAAGCGACGCGGCCGACCGCTTCGGGAAATCGCGCTGATCGCTGCACAGTGGACGGACTGGTAAGATTCGGACAAACCTGCCTGATTCACGTACGGCTATTGCTGGCGCAGCAATTCGTCGCTGTTACGTCAGGATTTTTGCTGCAATGCAGCCTGCGTCGTGGAAGCTGCGGTTCAAACTGCACGCATCAAAAGCCGAGTCAGATGATTTTCATATCGACCGCGTGCCTGTAGACAACAAAATCCGTATTCTTAGCGACCTTATCGTATAGCTTCATCGCCGTCTCATTCGATGAGTGCGTATGCCAATAAACCCCAACCGTTCCCGCTTGCTTTGCGTGGTCATAAAAAGCTGAGATCAGCTTTTTCCCGACACCTTTGCCGCGTAGCGAAGGAGAAGAAAAAACGTCCTGAAGATAGCAAGTATTTTCAATCGTGATCGTGTTTCTATGAAATATGAAGTGGGCAAGACCGACAAGCCGTCCTTCGTATTCAGCCACCAAGCAATGCACCGGCTCACTTGGTTCTAGGAATCTTTGCCAAGTCGATTGAACAATGTCCTCTGAAAGCGCGGTTGCGCCGGTTCTTCCATAAAATTCATTATACTGATCCCACAGCGCGCGCCATTGGCCGTAGTCGCTTACTGAAACGTCCCGAATAAGGATGGCGTTTTCCATGTCTCTCGTCCTTTTGAACCGAAAACTATAAGCTGGCTTTATGGGGGTGTTCCGGTATCTAGTAACGTCTTAAATGCCTTGGCTTATATCTCAACCGGTGTCGCCAACGGCAGGTCTTAGAATGCCAATTCATCTGCTTTTGTGGGTGTCACCCAATGGATTGGCTGCGTCTTTCCAACGTGATCACATCGCGCCAGCGGCCCGCGAATGGCCCATAATCCATCCTTCCAAGCTTGGTTCTGGTGCCGACAACACTGAATCCGAAATCTTTATGCAGCGATAGGCTCGCTTCATTTTCTGGAAAAATCTGGGAAACCAATGTCCAGTATCCGGCGTGCTCTGAGGCAAAGATCACCTCATTCAACAGGTGCCGCCCGATCCCACGCCCTTGCATATTCGCTGACACATAAATCGATACTTCACCCACACCTTTATAGACGGCACGGGCAGAGGTTGGACGATGGTCGCGATGATATCGCCAAACTCTTGGTCCAGAAGACCGTTGAGCTCATCCTCCATCTGCGTGCGGATGATTTCTGGCAGTTCGGCGAGACGGGTCAGGGCCTCATAAGTGCGTTGCAGCTCTGCGAGTTGATCCGTGAGTGTGGCAAGTTGTTCGCGCAGCTGCACCAGCTGCTCGTTTTGCAAAATCTCGTCTTCGATCATCTGACGGAGTTGCTGGATGTTCTGGGCGATATTCTGGGTGTCAACCACAGGAACGCCCTGTGCGAAGACCGAGGTAGGTGACGTCACGTGTAGTCCGAGTGCGAGCGTGCCAACCAAAGCAGTCCTCAAAAGCCATTTGGATCTAAGCATTAGTCCAACTCCTCGATTGTAAAGTTCATAAAGTTTCCTTCGGCCATGCGGGCAGAGGCTTGGGCCAATTCAACGGCGCTCAAGGCCCGGGTTCTTGCCGCTTGCAGGCGAATGCGGGCCGCGACGAGGCGCACGAGTTCCGCGCGGGCATAGGTGTTGAGCGCCATACTTTCCTGCACATCCTCAGTCTCTGAAATGCGCTCCACGATGTCACGGATCCGTATGGCCGCCTGTCTGATAGCAGCAGGGGAATTGTTACCGTAGAAAGCAGCGCCATGCCCTGTGATCGAGAGATTGGCATTGGCCAGGAGTGCAGGATCGATTGTTCCCAAGGCTTCGATACCGCCGATCCGGCTGAGATAGAGATTATACCGTTCTGGGATGACAGTGACGTAGTGCTGGGTTTCTCGAAATGGCGGCACGCCGCTGTATTCAAACACACGGCCCGGTCCTGCATTGTAGGCGGCAAGCGCGTTGATGATGTTGCCGTCAAAGGTGTTGAGTTGCGTGGCCAAATACCGCGCGCCGCCATGCACCTGCAAATAGGGGCTGTCATAGTAGGCAGGATTGATGCCGAGGTCGCTCGCAGTGCCTGGCATGATCTGGGTGAGACCAAAGGCACCGATAGGAGAGCGCGCACCAATCGTGAAGCGGCTTTCCTGCCAAATCAGGGCTTGAAGAAGGGCGCGCCATTGGACGGGAGAGAGTCCGGCACGCCCGACGCCCGCAAAGCCGCTGGTCTCTTGAGCGACACGGATTATGAGTTGTTCGATATTCTGGGCCGCATCGCCAAACATCTGCGTGCCACCGGGATTAGGATCAATTTCTCCTGAGCCATAAACGGCTTCCACCGAGCGCGCCGGATCACCACTGCCAGATTCCAAACCGGACACCATTGCGGGCAGGCCTTGGCCTCCAAAGCTTGATTGGGCGTCGAGGATACGCGCCAGCGTTTCCAATTGCTCGCGCGCGATCTCCGAGATGAGTTCCTGCACAGTAAGTTTGTCGGCTTGGGTCGCCAGATCGACGTCTCGATCGCCCGTCTCTACGATGTCGCGTACTGTCAGCCCACTATCATTGGTAGGCACACCTTGGGCATGCGCGGCGCTAACTACTGTCGAAAGCAAGAACAGAAGGGCAAAGCTAGACTTCAACGTCTCCCTCCGAACCGTTGATCGGGGTGAAGGTACAATCTGGCGCGACTGGTGCGACGGCGGCCAAGAAAGTGAAGCAGTTCGCTTGGGGCTCTTGGTATTGTGCGCAGGATGCGAGCACACCAAGTGCGCAGATCAGGATCAGTGGTCTTGTCATGTCAGTCTCCAGAAATCAGGACGGTCGCGGTAATCAGCACCAACAAGGGCTTCGCCTTTTTCCATGCCTCCGAGGATTGTGAGGTTGGGGCCTAAAGCACTGAGATCAGCGTCCACCACGACCGAACCGCGATCATCACGGATCAGGGCCAATCGCGAATTGCTGCCTGTGTTTAGCAATACGTCGAGTTCTTTCTCGAAGAGGTTCAGCATCGCGTAGTCAGACGCGTGGGCGCGGATGTTGGGCAGCAGGATTTGTGTCGGGACGGCTTCGACAATGGTTTTACCGGTGCGGGTACGTTCCAGCTGGCTTGCATACTGGGTCATCATCACAGCAACGGTGTTTTGCTTTCGGGCCGTCACAAGCCAGTTTGACAGGCGTTCGGCAAAATATGCATTGTCGAGCGCTTTCCAGGCCTCATCGATGATGATGATCGTGGGGCGGCGATCCTCAATCTCGCGTTCAACGCGGCGAAACAGGTAGCTGAGCACGGCCATCCGTTCTTTCTCAGACTCAGAGTCGAGAATGCCAGTAAGATCAAACCCGACCACATCACCTTCGAGAGAAAACGTGTCTTCTAGCGACTGGCCAAATATCCAGCCGTAGCGACCGTCACTGGTCCATTCGAGCAGTCGCTGGTGCAAATCACCGCCATCATCGGTGGAGACAAAGAGCGAGGCGAAGTCCTTCCAATTGCGCAAAGCCGGGTCGGTGGCGTTCGCGTTCTGGCGCACGACCTCTTGGATGCGGTTGGTTTGAACGGGCGTTAGCGGCTTGTCCGCGCGATAGAGCAGGGTGGCCAGCCAGTCCGAGAGCCAAGCCGTGCCGCGATCGTCCACCTCGGTCCAAAGCGGATTGAGGCCCGTGCCCTGCCCAGCCTTCAATGCTGCATAGCTTCCCCCGTTGGCGCGGACCGCCATCTCCATACCTAAACGGTAATCAAAGACGAAGATCCGCGCACCAGCTCGACGGGCTTGGGTCATGAGAAATGCGGAAAGTACGGATTTACCTGATCCGGGCCGCCCCATGATTAAGGTGTGTCCGCTGGTCGGCTCTTTATCAGGGCTCCCTTGCTCGTGATAAGAAAACCGATAGGCACTTTGCTCGGGCGTCGGCAGCATGGTGATGACTTTGCCCCAAGGCACGTCACCCGCCCCTTTGCCGAGCTGTGTGCGGTGGAACGCGGCGAAATCCGCAAAGTTGCGGTTGGTGATGGCACTGGCGCGCACGCGCTTGGGCTGATTGCCGGGGTGCTGGCTAAGGTAATGCGCCTTGGCAGCAACCCGCTCGCCGATCATCTTCACGCCTTCAGCAGCGGCCGCATTGACGATCTCGGCGCTCACTGTCTGCAGCTCATCGAGGGTGTCGCAGAAGATGGTTACGACCATATGATGCTCGCCAAAGCTCTGACGTTTAGCTTCAAGATCATCGGCGGCGATGTCGAGCGCTTCCATGAGCGAGAGGGCAGCATCCTGCGAGGCTTGCATCTGTCGTTTCTGCCGTTTGATGCGACCTGCCATGAGGTTGGAATTGATTGGCGTGAACGAATGGGTGACGATCATGTCGACTGGCAGGTTCAACATGTCGAACATCGTGCAAGACGTGGCCTCTGAGTATTCCCCGATGGTGAAACTCTTGCCGTAGCGGTGGCCAACGACGCCTTCTGAAAGTTCAAAATGATCCTCAAGGAATGTCACGCGGGTGTTGGCGACGTTAAACGACAGAAAACCGTAAGTGCTCGCTGGATAGAGAGGCAGTTCTTGGCCCGTATTGAGCGCTCCGAGGAACCCAACCAGCTCGCCAGACTTCGCTGACAGAACGCGCGGTTTGAGATCAGCCAGCCCCGAGGCGAAGACATTCACGGCCTCGTTCAACCGTCGAAGGCGTTTTTGAGTTTCTTCTTTGAAGCGCTCAGGTGCGCTGCGATTGAGGAACGGAAGAAAACTCTTGGACGGCGGACGGTGCATGACTGTGAGAGTCAGTGTCTTGTCGCGCAGCCCGCTGATCGCCAGCTTCTCGCGCCACTGGCGATCCACTTCGCCAGCAAAGCTTTTGGTGCGGACGGGTTCAAGCTCCGGCGCAATCGCCTTTGAGACCTTATGTACATAATAGCTGAATTCTGGACCTAGCTGCGCGACAATACGGGCAAAGAGGGACGTGACCTTGTCGAGGTAAGCATCATAAGTTGTGTAACTGTTGACCCCGTCCAAGCGGATGCATTGGAACAATTCGTTGACCCGTGTGCGCACCGTTTGGTCCTCGACCAAACTGACATAGGGCAGCATATGCGCCAAACGGGTTTCCCTCACGTACCAGTTCGGCGTCAATGTTCGGGTATCGAGGGCTTCGTCGCCAGTATCATCAGGGTGCATAGCTGTCCCCGCCATGAACGTGCCGGTTTCGGGTGGGTGGGGTTTCCTGTAGCGCCGTCATCATAACGTCGATGAATCGCGGATCCCAATCTGCTGCTTTCCAAAGGACGGGGTAGAGCACGATCGCAACCCCAAGGATCACGATGTGCTGAACCCAGACGAACAATAGCACCGAGCCAAAGAGCCAGACCATCGCATACATGATGGGCAGGCCCAAAAGCTTGGGCGGGCGCACGAGGCCGAGGAAGAGGGGAGAGCGCTCAGCCACCAGCGAAAACTGCAGCGACAATTGTGGGGGCTGCCGCAACACCGGCGATGCCAACGAGGACCCAGAGTGCTTGGCGCAGATCAATGATGTTGAAGAACCAACTGAGGAAAACGCCCAAAACAGCGAGCGTGGCAATGACGACGCCAAGCGGGCCGGTCAGAGCGTCAACGATGCCCTGTAGCAGACTTTGAATGGGGGAAAGATCGATGCTTTGCGCAAGCGCAGGGTCGGCAATCAGCAAAAACAGCGCCAATGATGCTGCGAATAGGGATGTAAAATGTCTCATGGGTTTGTTCCTTCCAGTCGGGCGACCACCGCCATGACGCGGGCCACATGATTTTGGGTTTCTCGGTAAGGGGGGATACCATCGTATTGGCGCACGGCATCGGGTCCAGCATTGTAGGCTGCCAACGCAAGCCGTGGATCGCCAAACTCACGGAGCATTATCGCAAGATAGCGCGCCGAACCGTCAAGGTTTTGTAGGGGATCGCGGGGATCGACGCCGAGATCGCGCGCTGTCGCTGGCATCAACTGGCCAAGGCCAATGGCGCCTGCGCTAGAAACCGCGCTCTGACGATAGGCGCTTTCGATTTCAATGTTGGCGCGGAAGAGAAGGAGCCAGTCTGAAACCGAAAGTCCCGCGCGGCGCAAGCCAGTGTGGCTGCCGTAGCGTAGCGCCGTGGCCTCAATTGCCGAAAGGACGTCTGCGCGGGGAAGGGCGCGCGCGGTACAACGGCAGCAACGCGTATTTCTTCTGTTGCTGCGGCAACATCAGGTTGGTCAAATATAGTGAGCGCTTCGGCCGCCGAGCCTTGGCCAACGCCGTCGTTGTAGTTTCGAGCAAAACTGTTTTGGGGTTGCGTGCGGTCAGAGAGCCGTCGCTCTCCATGACCAGAACCATTTGCGCGGAGGCGGAAAAAGTGGATGCGCCAAGAAGGAGAAGACTAGCCGCTGCTGCCTTCGTCGGCCGTTGCCAGTTTATGCGTGGTGCGTTGACCTTCTTCGAGCGGAACATCTGCGTGGGAGAAACCAATCCCAACCAAGAAGGATACAACACCCGTGATAGTCTTGAACTCGCGGATTTTGATGTCGTTATGCGTTGTACGGGTGCGGGCAGTGACAAGAAGTTTTTCCACGCCGTCATCACTGACAGCGCGCATGATCCATATACCGTAATAGCTCGGACCTTTCTTGTGCGCAGACTCCTGGCACAAAATCTCGGCGCTATAGCCGCTTTCCACGAGTTCGCGGAATCTCGCCTCCGTAACCACATTTGGTGCTTCTACTTCCCAGTTCATGACTGCGATCACACTTCTCTTTTCTCGAGACGTAGGATCGCCATGCCCACCATGGACATCACGAACATACGAAAGTATATTAATGAAACGCAAGATATATTATTGCGATTCTGTTGAGGATATTTCCACCAGCCTGCTCAGTCCGGCGGTTTTGCCCTGATGTATAATATAGAGGATTCTTGTTAAAGAATGAAGATGCTGCATTTGATCCCGCAGGTTATACTATTGAGTGTTGCGGTCAGTAGTGCGGCCAACAGCGCTACTTGTCTCGCACCACAACGGCCGCTTGTTCCAAACGACCCTGCAGCGGTAATCGAATTTGCTGATTTGATCAGGCAGGATTTCGAGAGCTATATCACAGACATTCAGCGGCATTTCCGGTGTTTGGAGGATGAACGGGTCAGAGCCTTCGAGGAGGCCCGGCAGGTCAGCCAAGATTACGGAGCTTTCGTGAGCAGCTTGGGAAAGGATTGAGTTAAGCTTCAGTTTTCGCGTTAGGAATTATCGGACATCGTTCGAAGCTATTGGAGGTCTCAATGATCCATAAAGTTGATGTTTCGCCCGTATCCCAAAGGTACTCAACCCCTACCGTTCTGCCAGTCAATGCGCAGATCATTCGGCTGATAGCTTTTGCTTCCAATGGCTTATCATCAAACTGCCTCATAGACTTTTCCTTGTTTTTGCAAAAAATCCAGCTCAGAATCCATACGAATGCCCCGTACCTTCTCAATCTGCGGAAGCTCGCGTTGCATTAATAAAATCCAAGAGGTCAATTCGAACTTCGCGACCACTCAACTTGTTACACTATGAAATTCCCGCTATAAGGGAGAATAATGACAGAGCTGCACTATCGCACGAACGTAACGATCAAGGCGAAATATCACTTAATAAGCCTATACCGCTGCTACCCCAAAACCCGAATTTTTTCATGGGTTATGACGCGGAAATTGTCTGA
>NZ_MLCB01000205.1 GCF_001890925.1 Planktotalea frisia | reverse complement strand
GAACCCAGAAGGCGGCATGAAACCAACCCGATTACATCTTAGCTGAGCCACAAACATGTCCGAATTAGTAGGACCACTTCAATGAGGCAAAGCCACCTGTAGAAATGAATGGAGCAAGCAGCTTCAGCACGCAGTCCAAGTCCTTGATTTTATGTTATCAAACACCTTAATAGCTTACCCACATCAGTACGAATTATCAGCCTCACCAACAAAGACTTATCAGGCGTTCAGTCGATCTCCTATGATACTTCAGTAAAGACCAATCACCCGTATCAGAACGACCATCTTGAGGCTGAACCTGCTGCCTTCCTGTCGTTTCTTTCCAAAAGGCTAATTTCCACGATGGGGCATATTCCCTCGGTGGATAAGACGGCTCAAATTCCCCTGAAGGTATCGGTCGTTATCTGGGTGAATTTACTTGCCGTCTCTGCCGTCTTTTGTGCATCGCAAACAATAATGGAGCTAAGACATTCCGATAAACAATATCAGTGATGAACCTGATGGGTCGCCAGCCGACGATCAATGAAAGTGACCGATAATACGGAAGTCTCTGCCAGACAGACACGAAGGCATCTACGCCCACAGTCACATTCCCACCTGACCTAGCATGTATTTGTTTTGCAGCCTGTTCTTCCGTAAGCCCCCAATCAGCCGCTGACTGCTCAGTAATTTTAACAAAGGTCACATCATCACCCGAAAGACCTGCATAATGCTTTATCTCTCTACTGCATATTGGGCAGTCATCGTTATATAACACTTCTAGATTTGCCATTGGATGTGTTCCTTTGTTGTTAGAGCAGAGATAACTTGGCATTGATAAACTTCCAGTCTCAGGCATATTCCCTTGGTGGATACTACGGCTAACATTCTCCTGCATCCGCATGTCAGCAGGTTCGTGTGAAAGCCATCTAGCTAGTTGGATGTAACTTCACACGTGATCGCCCATCAGCCCTTCTCGGCAGTAACATGGGGTGTAGGGTATTGGTGCTGTTATTGTGTTACTGGTTCGAGGGTAACATTAGGATTATTTTCCTTGCTGATGTGACTAGAATCACTGTAGTCTAGTATCAAATATTACTATAAGGGGCTGCTATGTCAGTTATCGGATACAGGCGTGTTTCAAGCGAAGGTCAGAACTTAGATCGACAGGACCTCGGGCAAGTTGATAAGGTCTTTGAGGAGAAGCTGTCGGGTAAGTCAGCTAAAGATCGGCCAGCACTTCAGGCTATGATTGAGTATGCCCGTGAAGGTGATGCTGTTGTCGTCTATTCCATCGACAGGCTGGCAAGAGACCTGCGAGACCTTCAGGACATCATCAGCACTCTGAACGACAAGGGCGTCTCTATCAGCTTTCTATCTGAACGCCTGACCTTCTCTGCTGAGGCAGATGATGCTTTTGCTAAGCTACAGTTGCAAATGATGGGGGCCTTTGCTGAGTTTGAACGTAACATCATCAAGAAACGTCAAGCTGAGGGCATTGCCAAGGCAAAGGCCAAAGGCGTCTACAAAGGCACCAAGAAGCGCATTGATAGGGTGAAGGTTCATCAGTTGAAGGCTGAGGGTAACAGCACCTACAAGATTGCTGAGCAGATGGGCATCAGCCGTATGTCTGTCCATAGGATACTGAATACTGAAGCTGCTTGATGCACCAAGCACAGGTCACAACAGCAGACAGCTAGAGCTTGATAAAATTGTAGCTGAGGCTGTTCGTGGGATTGAGGGTGTAAGTAAAGGTGAGGCTGAGGTTATTTTAAGCTGGTTGACCTACGGAAAAGCGCTGAACAAGGGCCGTGGTCTGTTTTATGACGACGACAAGGGGTTTGGTAAGTGGAAGCAAGAGAAAATCTACTCGATCAACTTGATCAAGGAAATTCCCTACCACTTAGATGAGCAAGCAGCTATGTGGGCCGCAGAAAACACTGACCTAATGTACGAGATCATGGAGGAAAACCCACGTATCAAGACGGTGCGAGGCGCACACACATACGTGAGGATTGCTTGAAGGCTGCTGAGGGCAAGAAGGCCAAGGCGACAGAGACAGCGCAGAAGATGAAGCAGTTCATTGAGGACTGTGGACTGTTACCCAACGCACCAGCAAAGGCACTCGCAAGGTTCCTCACTGAACGTGGAGTACAGACGCCATCAGGCCGTTCCAAAACTTGGCAAGCTACAACCGTGCGGCGAATGAAGGCTCGTTGGGGTGAACAACGCTGTGGTCTACGAATTGACAACCCATGCAAACGTGTACGTACATTAGGCTCTAAGTATGCCTATAGGGTGCCAGTAATATTACGCTGGAACAAATTGGTAGCCTTAGGCAAATGATTTACTCCAAAAGGCTCCTCGCTAAACTGGGGGATACTTGGCAAACAGGTCAATTATTTGGCTTCAAATGTATAAGATGGCAGCGTAATTGCGGTGACGGTATCCCCAGAAATAATAGATATTACAATTTCATCATCAAGCCTATCATAGCTAAGAGTGAAATCATCAAAGAAATACGATCCAGATTCTTGTCCTGTCGGATCAGACAATTCAGATAAAATTCCGGTTGATAAGGTCGATAGTGCTCGTCTCTGCAATTGTTCAAGGAAATAGTCACCTTGTGTTCGCTCCACAACCTCTGGAACGGCGGCAGCTGGTCGAAAGTTTTCGGCTCTGGTCATCAAATAAGTGTTTAAAATTGGATTGCCACCAAATGTTGGACTTACAAAACTTGACCGCAACCTTTCGGAATGGGCAGCAGAAGCACTAAGAACTAACAATAAAAGTATTCTTCCAAACATCACACTTTCTCCAAATGTAATTTTCTAGTCAAGTAAGCTAAGCATTCTTCTGATGCTGCCAAAAGAGCTAGAGTTATTGACTCATTAGCAGTCCAACCAGATTCAATCTCAAATAATAAATCTCTCGAGGGATAGCCAAGATACCCAACACCATTTGTTGACGATCTTATCTTTTGCCTGCTGCTAAAAGAACCAAAAACTTCACCAGTCTCAACGTCTGTAAAAAAGAGGGTCAACTCCACTTCATCTATCGAGGTTTTCTCACTAGCACGAAAAACATTGACGGACAGTCCCTTTGTAGTATCTCTTATGGTCTTATCGTACCCCACAACAGCGCCACTAATTAAGATTTCAACCGGCAATAACTTAGAAAGCTGTACAGTGTCCACGGCCGGTGAAATCAGCGTATTAAGCCTACTTGAGCTTGTTACGTTTTCAGCATCTTTATTAAAAAGTTCAGCAATTGATCGTTCTCTTAGCAGGGCGTCTAAGTTTTGGCGATCGTGCTGGGAAATAAATTTAGAGTAAGGATCTTTGTTCAATAAATGCTTGATAAGCTCAGTCAGGCCCTGACTTACACTCCTTGATCCAGCAGGTGTTTCTAACGATCCCGTTTTGTCTTGTATTTCTAGAACAGCTATCCGGTGGATTTTTTCAGTTTTTGAAACACTATGCGAAGTCAACCAATCCTTAGCATAGTTAGGTTTTTGTTGTTGTATTAATTGCGGCTTTTCAACTCCAGCACAGCCCGTAGCCAAAGATATTAATAGTATTAGCATACACTGTTTCATTTAAACGCCCGTTTTTAGGCTGCTACGTTTTCGGAGCTTACCTAGTTAATGTCCCATTTTGCCGCAGGTATATTTTTGATACATTCATTCTTAGTCTGTCAAAAACATTCCACGTTATAATAAAAACTAATTCTGGTATCTTAGCCTTCAGTTTTTAGAAAAAGCTTACCGCCTTGTGAAAGGCAGTAGGCTATTTTTCATTTCACAACTGAATTAAATTGCGTCTATGCTTACTTCCCCATCTGCCGTGGTCACAGTTACATTACCATAACCAACATTTGTTATTGTATTAACATAGGTACCCAAATCGATATCGTAGTTCAAATTCATAGAGTACTCAGAGCCAAATACGGACAGTTCAGCTGACGGTCCTGCGAGAAGTTCGACTGTGTTATCGTTACCATAAATTTCGACAAGCATTGATGAGGCATCTGCAAGGTAATCAGAACCTATTCCAGTTACGGTCAACGCATTAGAGTATCCCCCAATATTTAAATCAAGTGATGAGAAGGCGTATTCGGGTACTGAGGACACTATTATTGAATTATAATCACCGATTATTTCAGCATTAACTGTAAATGAGAACGAGTTATCAGCATAGAAATCATCCATTTCTTGTTTGTAGCTGTTGCCAGATCCGTCGATTGATACGTTTAAATCTAGCTCATCTACGCCAGAAACGTCGACATCGTTAGAGTTTCCGATAATGCCTACATCAAGTAATGTAGTGAAAATGTTTGATACATTGACTGAATTATCGGAACCAGAGATATTATATAACATGTTATTTGAGCTAGATGTGTCAGTCACGGATATCGAATTCGAATCTCCGTAAATGCTTGCATATATGTTATCAGTATTATAAAAATTCAGACCGTTTGCATCGCCTGTTACGTCAACATCTAATCCAACTGTTTGAATTGCCCCAAAGGATATGTCATTGTCATTACCGTCTATATCAAACGTCAGATATTCACCGGACTCCATTCCAGAACCTGAGTTAACGTATCCTGTAGACACCAGTGAGTTTCCATCCCCTGACACTGTAGCATTTATATCACGATAGCCTAAGCCGTACATTCCGTAATTATCATCGTAAAAACTGAACCCGAGATTATTAAACGACCCGTTGATAGACACCGATGACCCCATCGAAACTCCATAGGAATCAAAACTTAGATTGACGTTATTGGCGTCACCATAGATCTTCGTACTAGCCCATGAACGACCCATTTCGTTGTAATAATAAGGGTCCATGTACATAATGTCGTACATGTACATCGTGTCAGAGTTATAATTATGAGTTACTTCATTTCCAGAACCATTAACAATAATATTGCTATCACTTGAATACGAATATACGTTGTTGAATGATCCGGCCACGCTCACGTTTAAATAGTCTATGGCCCTAGCGTCTACGGTATTGTCATTACCTACGACCGAAACTTCAGCAAATTTATAACTCATCATTTCATAATAATATGGATCATAATACATCATTTCATAATAATATGGATCATAATACATCATATCATTGTCGCTGGTGATGGATACGGAGTTGCCATCGCCGTTCACGTCAACTCTCGTTTCCGCATTATTTTCCTGCATCATCATATAATCATAATTATACTGGAAAACGTTTACGGTGTTCCCCCCACCGACTACGGACGCAACAACATTATTTCCATTTCCGTACTGATTGATGTAGACGTAATTTCGATCTGTCACACCGTCTACAAAAAGTTGAACACTGTTTGTGAAATACTCGGTCTCACCATACGAACCGCTTGAATTCTGATTTATTGTAACGTTAGAACCATCACCCATTATATCTGCTACTATGGTAGAATAGTCAGAATATGTGACCTTAACGATCGCATAGTTTGAGTCAGTTAAATCAATATCAAGCAAACTGGCGACGGCGTACATCTCGCTAGATCCAATTTCCAGATCATTGCCATCTCCACTCATGATCAGGTCGAGAGTTGCGCTTCTGCCCTCATTTCCGCCAAATTCGTTAAGAGTAACAGTATTTTGATCTCCAGCGATATTCATAGTAACAACTGAGTTACCAATCTGAGCAAAATAAATCGTGTTATAACTTCCATCAACAACAAATTCTGCTGAGTTACCGTCACCCGCTTGTGCAATGTTGCCACTACCACCAACAGCCATAATAGAAGTAACATCACCATCTAAAGTTACAGAAGCAGTGTTAGATAAACTGTCCTTGGTGTCCGCAGACTGCGTGATCTGGATCGAATCAGATTCGACAATTTGCAGATCAGCAAAGCCCACACTCGGGGTTAGCGCAAACGCCATTATAGGCGAAACAAGCGCCGTTGTACGCAGAAATCTTTGAGTATTCATTTGTATCTCCTCTTTACTATTGACCACTGAAGTTGGGATGCGGCCAAATAATAGTTCCAACTCAAAACAAATGAGCTATAAAAAATTATTTTTTAAGTATCGTGAAAATTGTCTCAAAAACAAGAAAAAAGTGCATCTACCTACAATATTTCAGCATTTAGTGAGAACGGCGGTGCAAAATTAGACCACGGTAGCGCCGCCATATTGGTGGTGCGGGCGGCGTAAAAGTCGTCCACTTTTCCCTTCTTGTGGCTACAGGGAGGGCGGGGAGATATACACCGTGGAACTTTATCTGAAGGTCAGGCTCGCGCGTAGCGAGGGTATGAGCCAGCGGTGTTGAATGTCACTGAGAACTGACCCGGTATTGTCACCGAGATTTGACCCGCTCTTAGTTATGTATCGGTAGCTATGCTTTGGTCAATGTGGTGGCCTCCTTTGTGGTTTTCTTTGCAGCTTCTGAACTGGCCTTGAAGCGGTAGCTGTCGTTGCCTGTTTCGAGGATGTGGCAGCGATGTGTGAGACGGTGAACCTTGGATCGCATTGCAGAGGTGCACCGGGTTTGCCGACAGACAGAGGCATGACAAAAAGCTGTATGTCAGGACGGCCATTCTCGGCCAGTGCGCTGCATGCGGCACCGCCTACTTGTCCTGCGCCGACCGTAAGCGGGCCATGGCTGCGAAGAAGCCAGTCAAGACCAAACCCAGCGGCCTTTAAAGGATTTCGAATTTGGGTGTTGAGTGAATGCTTGCCTTCTG
This sequence comes from Planktotalea frisia, assembly GCF_001890925.1. Lineage (GTDB taxonomy): Bacteria > Pseudomonadota > Alphaproteobacteria > Rhodobacterales > Rhodobacteraceae > Planktotalea > Planktotalea frisia. Next base: position 9,657 of record NZ_MLCB01000205.1, on the reverse strand, counting down.
CAAGCTCGACAATGGTGCGTATTTGCGAATGATCTTGAAGGTTGGCGCCTACTTCGGGCGCGTCATGCCGCACTTGAATGCCAAGTGAACGCAAATCGTCAGCGGGGCCAATGCCACTGAGGTGCAACAGCTGTGGAGACTGAATGGCACCTGCCGCCAAAATGACTTCCCGAACGGCATAGGCTGTCTTTTCGACGCCGTTTTGTATGTAGCGCACGCCGGTCGCTGTTGGGCCATCGAATGTGACTCCCAGAACGCTTGCGTGGCTCAGCAACGTCAGATTGGGCCTGTGCAGGGCAGGGCGCAAATAGGCAGTCGCCGCACTATCGCGCCACCGACCTTTCAAAGTCAGCTGGTAGCGGCCGATGCCATAGGTTTCTTCCGCATTGAAATCAGGATTGTCCGGCAAACCAGTTTGCCGCGCTGCCTACAACCATGCGTCGCACATGGGGTTGTCATTGCCCAGATCGGATACGCCTAGCGGGCCGGTGCTCCCGCGAAACTGTGGGCGGGCCATCATAGCTTTCAACGTTTCGAAAATGCATGAGCACATCGCGGTAGCTCCAACCATCTGCGCCAAGTGCCTCCCAGTCGTCGAAATCCTGTTGCTGACCACGGATGTAGATCAACCCGTTGATAGAACTGGACCCGCCAATCACCCGCCCGCGTGGCACGTCCATCTGGCGACCTGCAATACCCTCGTCCGGCGCGCCTTTGAAGAGGTGAGACACTTTGGAATTGTAGATCGACTTGAAGTAACCAACCGGCAGTCGCAGCCAAAACCGACGATCAGAGCCGCCTGCTTCCAGCACAAGAACGCGCGCCTTTGGCTTTTCACTCAAACGCGCGGCCAAAACCGATCCGGCAGTGCCGGACCCGACGATGACAGAAAACATCAATCACGAACACACTGAAAAGACGTGCTGCACCCCGACAAGGGGTGGCCGCAAGGATACGCTATACCAGCAGTCTGACAACGTAACGCAGGTTCGGGCAGAGATCGACCCTGTCGACATTCCCGGTGGGACATCTTTCCTGGGCACGGATGCGCCCCAGATTCTTGGAGACGGTGAAAACCCGATGCGGAGAAAGAAGTTGAAGCCTTTTCGGATTGGCGCAACGACCGTGAGCAACAAATACTTCGCGGAGTTCGTAGCGGCCACTGGGTATGCCACGGAGGCGGAGACATTTGGTTGGTCGTTTGTGTTCTGGACTGATATCCCTGCCCAACTTCGGTACACTAAAGGCGTTGACGGCGTCGAATGGTGGCGGCGCGTGGATGGTTCAAATTGGAAAGACATCTGCGGACCTAGCACGCAAGAACATTGCTGGTCTCCCGACCACCCTGTTGTCCACGTCTCCCACAACGATGCTTTGGCTTACGCGCGTTGGAGGGGCGGTAGATTACCTACCGAAGCAGAATGGGAACACGCCGCACGTGCCGGACAAGGGGATGTCCGCTTTCCCTGGGGGGAACGGGGACCGGATGATACTGAGGTTTTTCCCTGCAACATCTGGCAGGGATCATTCCCAAATCAAAATACATGTGCAGATGGCTGGCGAACGACGGCACCTGCACGGTCTTTCGAACCCAATGCCTTTGGTCTTTTCAACATGATTGGGAATGTTTGGGAATGGACCTCTGACACCTACAAAGTGAAGTCGTTAAAGAAGTCCGTGCGAAAAAGCCTGGACAGTATGCGCGGTTTCAAAGTCCTGAAAGGCGGTTCATTTCTTTGCCATCGCAGCTATTGCTACCGTTACCGCATTGCCGCCCGGTCCGGCAATTCCCCCGATAGCACAACCACGCACCAAGGGTTTCGGGTGGTATGGGATTTCTAGTTTACGCGTCGCGCATTCGCCGTGGCTATGCAGCGCCCGGCCAGTAATCGTCCCTGTCAATCCCCGCGTAATTGGGCCCAAAGATTTTGAGGCCTTTGGGCGTTCTAAAGGCCGCGGGGCTTGGCAATAGGACGACGGAATTCACGGAGCAGGCATGGATGGCTCTGCAGAGGATCCTGTCCTAGCTTTGATGGTCTTGTCCGATTGTGGCTGCAATTAATCAACATAAACCTCATTATACCCGAACCACAGATAACAAAAAACGCCGGCCCCAAAAGAGCCGGCGTTTCTCAATTCACATCACCCAAAGCTTAAGCGACGTCGAAACGGTCCGCGTCCATGACTTTGACCCAAGCCGCAACAAACGCTTTCACAAACGCCTCTGAAGCATCATTTTGCGCATAGGCCTCTGCCATCGCGCGAAGCTGAGAGTTTGCACCAAAGACCAGATCAACGCGTGTACCCGTCCAGCGCACCTCGCCAGAGGAACGATCACGTGCTTCGTAAACCGTCTCGCTGTCATCCGTAGCAGACCATTCCACGCTCATGTCGGTGATACCCGTGAAGAAGTCCGTCGTCAGTTGGCCCGCACGATCCGTGAACACGCCGTGTGCCGCGCTATCAACATTGGCACCCAGAACACGCAGACCACCGACAAGCGCGGTCATCTCAGGCGCGGAAAGCGTCAAGAGTTGTGCGCGATCGACCAAAAGCTCTTCTGCGGAGACAGAGAACTCTTTTGGCGCATAGTTGCGGAACCCATCGATCTGCGGCTCAAGAACGGCGAAACCTTCGACGTCGGTCTGCTCTTGGCTGGCGTCCACACGACCTTGTGTGAAGGGCACAGTCACATCGTGACCCGCTGCTTTCGCAGCCTGCTCGACACCCATGTTACCCGCAAGCACGATCAAGTCGGCCATAGACACATCGCTGGAAGATGCGCTTTGAATGCCCTCAAGCACACCAAGCACGCGCTCCAACTTTGCAGGCTCGTTCACCGCCCAAGAGCGCTGTGGCTCTAGACGAATGCGCGCGCCATTGGCACCACCGCGATAGTCAGACCCACGGTACGTGGAGGCAGACGCCCAAGCGGTCGAGACCATGTCAGCGACAGACAGATCAGAGCCAGCAATCGCCTCTTTCAGAGCTGCAACATCAGCATCGCTCAAAGCGCGGCCTGTGGGTGCTGGAAGCGGGTCTTGCCAGATCAGATCTTCGGCAGGGACTTCTTTACCCAAGTAACGTACCTTTGGACCCATATCGCGGTGAAGCAACTTGAACCAAGCACGCGCGTAAGCATCTGCAAACGCATCTGGATCGCCCATGAACTCACGAGAGATTTTCTCGTAATCCGGGAACATGCGCAGCGCCATGTCGGCAGTTGTCATCATAGGTGCGTGCGACTTGGACGGATCATGCGCGTCAGGCACTGTGCCCTCTGCCCCAACAGCCGTCCACTGGTTTGCACCTGCGGGGCTTTTCGTCAGCTCCCACTCCCAACCAAAGAGCGTCTCCCAATAGGAATGGTCCCACTGCGTTGGTGTTGGCGTCCATGCGCCCTCGATCCCAGACGTGACTGTGTCATAGCCTTTGCCTGTGCCATTGGCGTTCTTCCAGCCAAGACCCATCTGCTGCAACGGCGCGCCTTCCGGCTCGACACCGACAAGGCTCGCGTCGCCATTGCCATGCGCTTTACCGAATGTGTGACCACCAGCCACCAGCGCAACAGTCTCACGGTCATCCATGCCCATGCGCGCGAATGTATCGCGGATGTCGTATGCAGATGCGAGCGGGTCAGGGTTGCCATCTGGGCCCTCGGGGTTGACGTAGATCAGACCCATCTGCACAGCAGCCAGCGGGTTCTCGAGATCGCGCTCACCAGAGTAACGGCTGTTCTCGCCACCCGAGTTTTGCAGCCACTCTTCCTCAGAGCCCCAGTATGTGTCCTCTTCCGGCTCCCAAACATCCGCACGACCACCGCCGAAACCGAATGTTTTGAAACCCATAGATTCCATCGCGACGTTACCTGTCAAAATGAACAGGTCTGCCCAAGAAATCTGGTTGCCATATTTTTGCTTGATGGGCCAAAGCAAGCGACGCGCTTTGTCGAGGTTGCCGTTGTCCGGCCAGCTGTTGAGCGGTGCAAAACGTTGCTGTCCTGTGGAACCACCCCCGCGACCATCGGCTGTGCGGTAAGTGCCTGCGGCGTGCCATGTCATGCGCACGAACATCGGGCCGTAGTGACCATAATCTGCGGGCCACCACTCTTGGCTGTCGGTCATCAAAGCGGTCAAATCTGCTTTGAGCGCGTCCAGATCGAGCTTTTCGAACTCTTTCTTGTAATCAATCTCACCACCAAACGGGTCTGTTTGCTTGGTGTTCTGGTTGAGGATTTTCAGGTTCAGCGCATTTGGCCACCAATCGCGGTTGCCGCGTACATCGTTGCGTGCGTGCACTGCTGTGCCATGCATGACTGGGCATTTGCCAATGTTGTTACCGTCCATAGTACCTCCAAAAAAGTTTTGATTTAGGTGTTGCGATGCACACGTGAGTCTCGTGTGATTAGAACAATTCTAACATGATCCATTCATAGATAAAATTCACTTTTTCTTATTATCGTCATAACCTCACCCTATCACGCTCACGCCACTCGCACGTGTGATCACAGCTAAGCGAGCATGGGGTTCGCGCACGCCATTTACGGTTAAGGTGGCGCGACTCACTTGCTCCAAAGGATCCAAATATGAAACGCCTCCTTCTTGCTGCATTCTTTAGTGCAGCTGCCAGCTTTGCTTGGGCGGGCCCGCAATATATCGACAACACAGGCTTTGCCGTTTCCGGCTATGATGTTGTCGCCTATTTCAGCTTGCCACAGACGCAAATTGGCACGCCCCAATCACAAGCAATCCCTGGCAACGCCAGCATCACAGCCGAGCACAACGGCGAAACATTCGCCTTCTCCAGTGCCGCAAACCGCGAATTGTTCACGGCCAACCCTGACAAATATGTTCCGCAGTTTGATGGCCACTGCGCATATGGCGTCTCCAAAGGTGGCAAAGTTCCGGGCAACCCGAACCTGTGGCGCATCGTGGATGACAAGCTTTATCTCAACATCACAAAGAACGTGGTTGGTTTCTGGGAAGAGGACATTCCGGGCAACATCACCCTCGCGGATGGCAACTGGGTGTCGATCGAGCCAGCAGCGGCGTCCACAAACGTGATCCCAAGCTTCACCTCCCCAGCACCGGTGAAATAACGATGAACATTACCCGCAGACATATGATGATCGGGCTTGCGGGTGCAGGTGTTCTGGGGGCTGGCTACACGCTGGCCCCTACCCGTTCCAGCGCCGCTGAGAGCACGTTTTTGGACCCCGTCGAAGCGCATAAACAAGCGCTCAGCGGAGATATTCTTTTGATAGACATTCGACGTCCAGATGAATGGAAACGCACGGGTGTCGGCCAAGGGGCCATCCCGATCGACATGCGCCGTCCCGATTTCATCCAAGTCGTCAGTGCCGCACAAACTGAGCGTGGCGGTCTTCCCGTCGCATTGATTTGTGCACGCGGCGTGCGCTCGCGGCGTATGACTTTCGCGTTGGTACAAGCAAATGTTGGCCCGATCATTGATATCCCCGAGGGTATGCTCGGCTCGCGCGCAGGCCCTGGATGGTTACAGCGCAAACTCCCCGTCACGGCTTGGAACGGATAAGGACGAACGCATGTTCATAAAAACCCTAACAACGCTCAGCGCCGCCCTGATGGGTGGCGTTTTTGCTATTTCCGCCGCCTCCGCCTGCACCACAAACACGCCATGCGTAGTTGCCGACGGTGAATATTTCGTTGCCACGCCTGACGGGGAAACGCCCGATAGCGCTGTGATCTTCATTCATGGTTTCGGTGGCTCAGGCGCTGGCGTTTTTCGCAACACCGGCCTTACGAATTCCGTGCTTGATCGCGGCTATCTTCTGGCCGCCCCTTCCGGCCTGAAAATGCCCGACCGCAATGGCGGCTCATGGTCGTTTCACCCTGATCGTGCGCAACGCCGCGACGAGATCGCATTCATCACTTCGGTGCGCGATGATCTGATCGCAAAGCACCGCATTGATCCTGACAAAATCCTGCTCTCCGGTTTTTCTATTGGCGGCTCCATGACCTCTTATCTTGCCTGCGCCGCGCCCGACACCTTCCCGGCCTATGCCCCGATTGGCGGTAGCTTCTGGCGGCCGCATCCCACGGGATGCGAGGGCGATGTGCGCCTGCTCCACACCCACGGGTGGAGCGATGGAACCGTCCCGCTTGAGGGCCGCTTGCTGCGCGGCACTGATATCAATGATGTGGGTGCATTGGCACAAGGGGATGTGTTTCACGCGATGGAAATCTGGCGTACGGCCAATGATTGCGTGCATCTCAAAGCGGATCGTTTCGACACATCCGGCCCCTTTTGGCGGCGCGCATGGGATCGTTGTTTGCCCGGCTCTGCGCTTGAACTCGCGCTCTTTCCCGGTGGTCATGTGATCCCGAAAGGTTGGGCAAAGATGGCACTCGATTGGTTCGAAAATCTCTAAGCGGTTACTCCGCTGCAATCGCTATCGGTTCAGACGTTTCTAACGCGCGCTGCATCTTTGCACGCTCTTCATTCGCGCGTTTCACAATACGCGGAACACGCAAAGCGTGCGGGCTTTCCAAACGCATCCAGCTCAGCTTTGCCTTTGCGATAGAAACCGAGCCGAGCATCGACAAAGCCACAGCGAGCAAAAGCGGCAATGCCACAGGCAACAAGCTCAGCGGCACTGTGCCTGATGCAATTCCAAAGCTTAGCGAAAGCCCCAACAACGTCTCCACCTTGTGAAAGCGCAAAGTCGTCCAAAGATCATATCCCTCGACCCCGCGCGCCTGTGGCGACCACGTCGCCGCGCGCCCGCTCACAGCGCTGAATACGGCAAGCGTTTGTTGCACCATCATGATCGGCGCATAGATAATCGCGCAGATCACTTCGAACAGCATCGTCGCGATGAACCGCCCTGCGCCACCGTAGTCACGCCGAATGTCCCCACGCGCACAAAGCGCCAAAGCCCCGATGAGTTTGGGCAGCAAAAGCATCGTGTAAATCACGGCCATGTAAATCCATCCCTGCGTCTGATCTGCGCCGGACCAAATCGGATAAAGCGGATTGCTGGGCACAAAATACGTCTGCGTAATCATCTCTGGCATCATGCCCAGTACCGACCAGATCAACACCAACGCGAACCACAATGGCGACAACAAGAACGCAGCCGCGCCTTGCAACATGTGAAAGCGCGACATGGGGTGAAATCCGCGCGCGCCTAGCAGGCGCAAGTGTTGCAAGTTGCCAAGACACCAACGTCGATCGCGCAGCGCATAATCAATCAAAGTCTGCGGTGTTTCTTCATAACTGCCACCCAAACGCGGCAAGAATTTCACACGCCAACCAGCACGGCGCAGCATACCTGCCTCGACGAAATCATGGCTTAGGATCAGGCTGTCCTTGCCACGCAAAGATCGCAGATACGGCAGTCGTGCGCTTTGGGCAAAAGCACGGGTGCGAATGATCGCGTTGTGGCCCCAATAATTGCCCTCTCCTTGCGCCCATAGCGCGACACCCTCAGACAAAAGCCAGCCATAAACCGCATTCGAGAATTGCTGCATACGGCCAAACAAAGTCTGCGCGCCGATCAGCACAGGCACGCTTTGAATAAGCCCCGCTTCAGGGTCTGCAGAGAGTTCATGCGTGAGACGACGGATCGCGCCACCGCTCATCAAACTATCCGCATCCAGCACAAGCATTGCGTCATAGGCGCCGCCCCAACCCTCAATCCAATCGGTAAGATTACCAACCTTTTTGTCGGCATTCACAAGACGGCGACGATAGAACACGTCCATCCCCAGAGGGCAATTTTGCCGCAGCGAAAAGAACGCGCGCTCTTCCATTTCCGCAAGCTCAGGGTCCCGCGTGTCGCTCAGAATAAACAGCGCATAATTGTCGTGTTGCGCGCCGCGCGCGAGCTCTTGCAGCATAGCATTTGCATTGCCGAACACGCTTGCGGGGTCTTCGTGATAAACGGGGATCAGAAGCGCCACGCGCTCGCTCGGGCCCCTGCCCGTGCGCGCCAAACGACAAGGACGCGTCATGCGTTGCACAAGCGCCATCAGAACGGTGATGACCGAGAAGGAAATCCAAACAAACGTTAACCCAACAAGCGCAACAATCGCGCGCTCTAGCAGCGTCACGCCACCAGCCGCGAACCATTGGAAAATCGCAAAGCTGAGAAGGATCGCAATGCCAAGCGCAGGCGCAAAAGCCACAAACCGCAGCGCAAAATCGCTTAGGCTTTTCTCTCCTTCACGCGCGTGTTCTGGCGCTTCTTTAAACGCTTGCGCGGCCATCGGCAAAGGCGCTTTTGTCGGCATGAAGGAGGCAGCGTAGCGCATTATGCAGTCCACCGGTAAAGCCATGTTTCACTCAGCGCTTCGCCGTTCAATCGCAATTGTGCGCGGAACTCGATTAGGCTGGCATCCTTGGGGTGGAACTTGAACGCAAGGCGCGGCCCGCCCGTCTCAGGATTGCGCTGCAAGACGCCGCTAGACACCTCGCCCGCGCTGCTTTGAATGAGCTTTTCAATCAAGGAAAGATCATCCGGCATATCAGCCGTCTTCTCGAAATCAATCGTCGCGACGATCCCCTCGCCAAACGCTTTGCCCATGCGCGTATTGAGCACGCGCGCGCCTGTGCCATAATCACTATCAGCACCAAAAGTGAGCGTGTAGCTCACGCTATGTTCAGAACCAGCCGCGAGAGGTATCTCAGGGCGCCAGTGCACCACGATGTTGTAGTAAATTTCGCGATCTGTGGGAATTTCAATGAGCGTGACAGCACCCCTGCCCCATCCTTCGCCTGGTTCGATCCACGCACCGGGACGACGGTGATAGAGCGCCTCAAGGTCTGCAAAATCGCTAAACTTGCGCGCGCGCTGCATGAGGCCGAAGCCCTTCGGATTGTCGTCAACGAACGCACTGATTTGCAACGTCTTGGGATTGGCCAAAGGACGCCACAACGTTTCCCCAGCGCCGTTCACCACCAAAAGCCCATCGGAGTCGTGCACCGCAGGGCGGAAATCAGAGAAACGATCGCGATTGGTCTCGTCAAATTGGAACATCGAAGTAAGCGGCGCGATGCCAATATTTTCCAGCTCGCGACGCGGGAAAAGCGTAGCGCTGACACGCATCTTAAGAGGTGCGCCGTGGGTGACTTCAAAGCGGTACGCCCCCGTCAGGCTCGGCCCATCAAGTAGGGCATGCACGACAAACGTGTCGGATCCCGCGACAGGCTTCTCAACCCAGAAGGCACGAAAATCAGGAAACTCTTCGCCCGATGGCTCCGCCGTATCAATCGCAATGCCCCGCGCGGAAAGACCGTAGATATCGCCCGTCCCAATCGCACGAAAATAGCTCGCACCTTGGAAGACAGCAAACTCTGTGTAGATGCCTTTGGTCTCTAGCTCTGCACGCAGGCGCAGGCCGGAATAGCCAAGGGATTGATCAATCGGCAGCTCTGGGAATTTGTCGGTTTTGTCGAACACATCAAGGCTAAAGAGCAGCGGTTTCGCGACGCCACTCTCCACCACAGTAATCTCAATCGGACGCGGGAAGTATAGCCCCGGCGCAAACACATCGAGACGGAGCGGCGTGTCGTCCTCCCCCTCCCATAAGGCGGAGCGCGTGTCGAACCAGATCGAGTTGTATACACAGAGTCCTCGAGCACCCGACTTTTGACGGGTTGACGTCTGACCGTAGA
>NZ_MLCB01000204.1 GCF_001890925.1 Planktotalea frisia | reverse complement strand
TCAGACAATTTCCGCGTCATAACCCATGAAAAAATTCGGGTTTTGGGGTAGCAGCGGTATAGATTTTTAACTTTCACATTTTGCGCAATTTTTGCCGCGACGACACTGACCGCCGAGATTGGCGATGATGGTCTGCACAAGACCTCGTGGATGCGCGATACGTTCAAAGATCTGAGCGAGGATTTGGCCGAAGCCAATGCAGAGGGCAAACGCCTGATGATCATCGTCGAGCAACGTGGCTGCATTTATTGCAAGAAGATGCACGAGGAAGTTTTCACTGTTCCAGAGGTGAACGACTACATCGAAGAGAACTTTTTTGTAGTGCAGATCAACATGTTCGGCGATGTGGAAGTGACTGATTTTGATGGCACCACTTTGGCCGAAAAGGACATGGTGAAACGCTGGGGTGCTTTGTTCACGCCCAGTATTTCTTTCTTTCCAACTGACGTGCTCGAAGGGGCTATGGCCACGCAAGCTGCGGCTGCCAACATGCCGGGAGCATTCGGGAAATGGACGACGCTCAACATGCTCACATGGGTGGTAGAGGAAGGTTATAATAGCGACGAGCCATTCCAGAAGTACCACGCGCGCAAGTTTGCAGAGCAAAAAGGGTGAATGCTGCGTTTGCAAACAAATTGAAAAATTCAAATTACTGAATTTGTTCTTGCCAACACAGAATTGTGTGCATTAGTGTACTGTAAAAATAAGGGAGGCCATATGAAGATTCTGGCAATAAGCGCAGCGCTGACTGCGGTATTGGCAACGGGGGTTGCGGCTGACACAGTTGTGCCGTCCGACGTTGTTTATGAAGATGGTGCCGTCGCAATGTCGCTCAGCGGCAAAGCGGGCGATGCTGCTGCAGGCGAAAAAATCATGAACAAAGGTGCGGGCAACTGCATTGCGTGTCATCAGATTACATCGCTTGATTATCTAGCTTTCCAAGGCGAGATCGGCCCAGCCCTTGATGGGGCGGGAGATCGCTGGTCTGAAGCCGAGCTTCGCGGAATCGTTGCAAACGCTAAGGTGATGTTCGAAGGCACAATGATGCCGTCATTTTACAGAACCGAAGGCTTTTATCGTCTTGGCGATGCCTACACAGGCAAAGCTCACCCCGGAAACCCTGAGCCACTTCTGACCGCACAGCAGGTCGAAGATGTTGTGGCATATTTGACGACCCTGACGGAATAAGCGTCGTCACGCATTAGGAGATTATGATGAAACTCACACGACGTAATATGATTGCGATAAGCTCAGGCGCAGCAGTTGTTGCAAGCTTTGGCGCGATGCCAGCGTTTGCTTCGCTTGCAGATGATGCGATTGCAGAGATCACTGGTGGCGCAGAAATGGGCGAGGGTGCTTTGACAATCACCGCACCTGAAATCGCTGAGAACGGCAACACAGTGCCAATCTCTTTCGACGCACCAGGAGCTGTCATGGTGGCTTTGTTTGCTGATGGAAACCCGACACCAAAGGTTGCGAGCTTTAAGTTCGGCAAGCTGAGCCCATCCCACAGCGCTTCTACGCGTATTCGTTTGGCGGGCACACAGAATGTCGTTGCAGTTGCACAGATGGAAGATGGATCCTTCCAAAAAACACAAGCGAACATCAAAGTAACAATCGGCGGCTGCGGCGGCTAAGCGATAAGACGAGGAGAAATAACATGGCTAAAGGTGTAAAACCCCGCGTCAAAGTCCCTAAAACGGCATCCGCAGGCGAGACGATCACGATTAAAACGTTGATCAGCCACAAGATGGAAAGCGGGCAGCGTAAAGATAGTGACGGCAATGCGATACCACGCTCGATCATCAACCGTTTTACGGCTGATTTTAACGGCGAGAACGTGATCGACGTCACGCTTGAGCCTGCGATCTCAACCAACCCGTACTTTCAGTTCGATTCTGTTGTACCAGAAAGCGGTGACTTCAAGTTCACTTGGTATGATGACGACGGATCTGTCTATGAAGAGACCAAATCTATCAAAGTGGGCTAACGCATCTGCGTCAGGGAGGAAAAATGAAAAATACGTTTAAGCTAAAAACAGCTTTCGCCTGCGTCGTTGCGGCTGGTCTTGCATCCAGTGCGTTTGCTGATGCGGACACTGATAAGCTGGTCATCAACGGTGAAATTGACATCATCACGACCACAGTTGCACCTGCGCATCTGGAAAATGTAGATACAATTTACTCTGGCTGGCACTTTCGATCTGATGAGACACAAGCGTTTCAAATGGACGATTTTGACAACCCGGGCATGATTGGCGTCGAAAAAGCGTCGGAGAACTGGGATACGGTTGACGGCTCTGAAGGCAAATCTTGCGCAAGCTGTCACGGAGAGGCTGAAAGCATGGCTGGCGTGCGTGCTGTCTATCCAAAGTACAACGAAGAGAAGGGCAAGGTCACGACCCTCGCGATGGAGGTCAACAACTGCCGTACAGAACGTATGGGCGCTGAAAAGTGGAAGTATACTGGCGGCACCATGACGGACATGGTTGCGCTGATTTCTTCTGTATCTCGGGGTATGCCTGTGAACGTTGCAATCGACGGTCCCGCGCAATCCACGTGGGAGCAGGGCAAAGAGCTGTATTACGCGCGCACAGGTCAACTTGAGCTGTCTTGCGCCAACTGCCACGAAGACAGCTACGGAATGATGATCCGCGCCGATCACTTGAGCCAAGGTCAGATCAACGGTTTTCCAACATACCGTTTGAAAAACACCAAGCTGAACTCGGCGCATGCGCGTTTCAAAGGCTGTGTACGTGACACACGCGCTGAGACGTACAATCCTGGTTCTGATGAGTTCATCGCGCTTGAGCTTTATGTCGCATCGCGCGGCAATGGTTTGAGCGTCGAAGGGCCTTCGGTCCGTAACTAAATCAAGTTGAACCCTGCGCCTGACTGGCGTGGGGTTTTCTTCTCTTAATCGCATTCAATTATGCGCATATGTATTAAGGATCGAGTACCCCATGATATCTCGTCGTGATTTTCTACAGGTTAGTATGGCAGCCTCTGCGCTGGTGGGCGCATCCGGTTTCGGCAATTGGTCGCGTCTGGCGGCACAGCAGAGCCTTACCCAAGATCAACTGCTTGAATTTGATACCTTTGGAAATGTCTCGCTGATCCATATCACAGATATTCATGGCCAGCTGAAACCGATCCATTTTCGCGAACCATCCATCAACATTGGTGTGGGCGACAACAAAGGTGTCGTGCCACATATAACTGGCGCTGATTTTCGCAAAGCATACGGCATCGCCGATGGCAGCCCGAGCCATTATGCGCTGAGTTCTGGTGACTTTTCATCGCTGGCGCAGGCTTATGGACGGGTAGGTGGCCTCGATCGTGTGGCGACTGTGATCAAAGCAATCCGTGCAGATCGCCCTGACGCGATCCTGCTCGACGGCGGTGATACGTGGCATGGTTCTTACACCTGTCTCAAGACCCAAGGGCAGGACATGGTCAACGTGATGAATGCGCTGAAACCTGATGCGATGACTTTCCACTGGGAATTCACGCTGGGTAGTGAGCGCGTGCAAGAGATCGTCGAGAGCTTGCCATTTGCAGCGCTCGGTCAGAACATCTTTGACGCGGAATGGGACGAGCCGACAGAATTGTTCCCACCTTACAAAATGTTCGAACGTGGGGGCACAAAGATCGCGGTGATCGGCCAAGCTTTCCCATACATGCCAATCGCCAATCCTGGCTGGATGTTCCCTGAGTATTCGTTTGGCATACGCGACGAAAACATGAACGCGATGGTGCAAGAAGTGCGCGCAGCAGGCGCGGAATGCGTAGTGGTCCTGAGCCACAATGGTTTTGACGTGGACAAGAAAATGGCGAGCGTGGTGCCGGGGATCGACGTGATCTTGTCGGGTCATACCCACGACGCTTTGCCTGAGCCTGTGACTGTTGGTCAGACGATTATCTTGCCGTCAGGCTCGAACGGAAAGTTCGTCAGCCGCGTTGATCTGGATATCCGCGACGGGCGGATGATGGGCTATCGCACGAAGCTGATCCCGATTTTCTCTGATGTGATTGAACCTGATGCAGAGGTCGCAGCGCTCATCGATGAGCAGCGCGCGCCACACGTTGCGGACATGGCTGAAGTCATCGGACAGACCGACAGCCTTTTGTATCGTCGTGGCAATTTCAATGGCACATGGGATGATGTGATTTGCGATGCGCTCATTTCCGAGCGCGATGCTGAGATCGCCCTTAGCCCCGGTGTACGTTGGGGGCCATCTGTGGTGCCGGGTCAAGATATCACGCGCGAAGATATTTTCGGCGTCACATCAATGAGTTACGGAAAAGCGTATCGCACTGAAATGACTGGTGAATTTCTCCAAGTCATTCTTGAAGACGTGGCTGACAATATCTTCAACCCTGATCCTTATTACCAGCAAGGCGGCGACATGGTGCGCACCGGTGGTCTCGGCTACCGCATTGATGTGTCCAAACCCCAAGGCGAGCGCATCAGCAATATGACGCTGCTCTCTACGGGAGAGCTGATTGATCCCGCCCGCGCTTACGTGGTCGCGGGTTGGGCATCGGTCAATGAAAACACCGAAGGACCGCAGATTTGGGACGTGGTTGAAAACCATATCGCCAAGCTTGGTACGGTCACAGTCGAACAGAACAACAGCGTCGAAGTTGTCGGCGTTTAACGAAACACGAATAGAGAGTTTGAGACATGGACGAGATGCATAAACCCTCACGTCGCGCGTTTTTACGCGGCAGTGCTGCAGCCGCGGCGGGAACCGTTGCAGGGGCCGCGTCGGCGCAAACTGCTGATCCGTTGATCACAGACGTGCAAGACTGGGCGTCGATCACAGGCGCGGGCGTAGATGAGACCCCTTATGGGATGCCAATTGAATATGAATCCCACGTGGTGCGCCGCAATGTGGAGTGGCTTACCGCCTCGCCGATTTCGTCGATTAACTTCACGCCGATCCACGCGTTAGAGGGCACAATCACGCCACAAGGCTGCGCGTTTGAGCGTCACCACTCTGGCGCGATTGAATTGCGTAAAGAAGATTATCGGTTGATGATCAATGGCTTGGTGGACAAACCTCTTGTGTTTACCTACGCTGATCTTGAGCGTTTTCCGCGCGAGAACCATGTGTATTTCTGCGAATGTGCGGCGAATACTGGTATGGAATGGGCCGGTGCGCAGCTCAATGGCGTGCAGTTCACCCACGGCATGATCCACAACATGGAATATACAGGCGTCCCGCTACGTGCCTTGCTCAATGAGGCGGGGCTTGGCGCGGCTGGGGATCTGAAAGACAAATGGGTCTATGTGGAGGGTGCGGATGCGTCGTCAAATGGTCGCTCCATCCCGATGGAAAAGGCGCTTGATGACGTGCTTGTCGCGTTCAAAGCCAACGGCGAGGCGCTGCGTATGGAGCACGGCTATCCTGTGCGCCTTGTTGTGCCCGGCTGGGAAGGCAACATGTGGGTCAAATGGATCCGCCGCATTGAAGTGTCTGATACGCCTACGGAAAGCCGCGAAGAAACTAGCAAATACACCGACGTTCTAGAGGACGGCACTGCGCGTAAATGGACATGGGTGATGGATGCAAAGTCCGTTATCACCTCGCCAAGCCCGCAAATGCCGATCACTCATGGCAAAGGGCCTTTGGTTATCTCGGGCCTTGCATGGTCGGGTCATGGTCAAATCACGCGCGTGGATGTGTCTCGTGATGGCGGCATCACGTGGGAAACCGCGCGTCTTGGCAAGCAGGGCGACACGAAAGCGCTGACGCGTTTTTATCTCGACGTAGATTGGGACGGCGCACCGATGCTGTTGCAAGCCCGTGCGATGGACGAAACCGGCTATGTGCAACCCACCAAAGATCAGCTTCGCGAGACGCGTGGCGAGAATTCCGTATATCACAATAACTGCATCCAGACTTGGTATGTAAACGCAGAAGGGATCGCTGAGAATGTCGAAGTCTCCTAATATACTACTCCCAGCTCTTGGCGTAACAGGCATCGTTCTTGGTGGTGCTTACGGCACCATGACGCGCAGTTACAAAGCAGATGAAGCCGATATAGCGCGCGCGCAAGCACAAGCAGCTGAGGCACGTTTGGTGAGCCAAGAAGAAGCGAACACTGATCTCAAATCGCAGATTGCTTTGGTACAAGACTCAGCGAAAGCAAAGATCGCAGAACTTGAAGCACGCCCTGCGGTGGCAACGTCGATGAGCGCGCCTGCGCCTGTGCGCGATGGTGCAATGGGTCTAGGTCGCGAAGCTTTGCTTGAAGAGATTGCAGCATGGGACGTTGACGTCTTGCCTGATGGTCGTGGTTTGCCGGAAGGCACAGGCAATGCTTTTGACGGTGAGGAGTTGTTCGCAGACAAATGCGCAGCATGTCACGGTGATTTCGCGGAAGGTGTTGATAATTGGCCTGTTTTGGCGGGGGGTTTTGACACTTTGGCGGATGAGGATCCCGTCAAAACCGTTGGGTCTTACTGGCCGCATCTGTCTACCGTTTATGACTATGTGTACCGGTCAATGCCCTTTGGCGAGGCAGGAACTCTAACGCCCGATGAGACCTATGCGATTGTCGCCTACATCCTTTTTTCCAATGATCTAATCGATGATGAGTTTGAGTTGAGCCATGAAAATCTTGGCGCGTTCAAGATGCCGAACAAGGACGGTTTCGTCGTCGATGATCGTCCGGAGGCAGAATACGCCGCGTGGAGTGTTGAGCCCTGCATGAGTAACTGCAAGGAGGAAGTCACAGTCACTATGCGCTCTGTTTTCTTGGTGAACACACCGCCCGAGGGCGGCTCTGAATCTGTGATGAACCCTGCAAGCGTAGAGGGGCTGCCAAGCTTTTCATCTGCGGGTGCGTCTTTCATTCCAGAAGCGCAAGCCAAGCCGGAAGCGGTCGTCGAAGTGGCGGCAGCAGCTGTCGAAGAGCCCGCTGACGAAGGCGCTGAACTCATTAAAGCAGGTGAGAAGGTCTTTAAAAAGTGCAAGGCCTGCCACGAAGTCGGCAATGGTGCGAAAAACAAGTCAGGTCCGCAGTTGAATGCATTGATTGGGCGAACAATGGGGTCTGTTGAAGGCTTCAAGTATTCCAACGTATTCCAAGCAGCCGCTGACGAAGGGCGCATTTGGGACGAAGCTTCACTCACTGAATTTCTCGCTAAACCAAAGTCTTATATGAAAGGCACAAGGATGAGCTTTTCAGGTCTTAAGAAGGAAGGAGATCAGGTAGCAATTATTGCGTATCTGAATAGCTTTCTCGGGGAGTGAACAGGCGGCGATTGCGCCTGACATTCAACCTGACGCGTTCAGTGTATCTGCTGACATCTTGGCGCTTGAAGGGGATTTGGAATACGGTGAATACCTGGCCTCTGAATGTACGACTTGTCACCAAGTGGATGGCAGTGCCAACGGTATTCCCAGCATTACGGGCTGGGAAACAGAACCGTTCGTCACAGCGCTACACGCTTACAAAGCAAAGCATCGCGACAATGAAGTGATGCAGATCATCGCCAATCGTATGAGCGATGAAGAGATCGCGGCCTTGGCTGCGCATTTTAAGACCTTAGAAAACTAGGGCATAATAGGGAGAGTAAAATGACGATTAACAGAAGGCACTTTCTAGGAACCTCTGCCGCTGCGGCCGCCGCACTTGCGGCACCGATGGTAAAAGCGGACGGTCACGGCAAGCCACGGGTTGTTGTGGTTGGTGGTGGTGCAGGCGGTGCAACTGCCGCGCGCTATATCGCGAAAGACAGCAAAGGCGAAATCGACGTCACGCTGATTGAACCTTCGCGCATGTACTACACTTGTTTCTTTTCGAACCTTTACCTCGGTGGGTTCAAGGAGATCGAAGACATCGGCCACTCCTATGGAACACTTGCGTCTGGCGGCGTAAATGTTGTGCATGATTGGGCGATTGGTGTGGACCGCGATGCGAAGACTGTAACGCTCGCAGGCGGCGCAACTGTTGCCTATGACAAGCTTATTCTAAGCCCCGGTATCGACTTTGTTGAGGGCGCGGTTGAAGGCTGGGATCTCAGCGCGCAAAATGCAATGCCACATGCTTACAAGGCCGGTTCGCAGTCTGAATTGCTCAAAGCACAGCTGATGGCGATGCCTGAGGGTGGCACTTTTGCGATGGTCGCGCCACCGAACCCTTATCGTTGCCCTCCTGGTCCATACGAGCGTGTCTCGATGGTGGCGCACTTCCTTAAAAACAACAATCCAACCGCCAAGATTATCGTGGCTGACCCAAAGCCGAAGTTTTCCAAAATGGCGCTCTTCCAAGAAGGTTGGGCGAATAACTACGAAGGTATGATTGACTGGATCGGTTCTGATTTTGGCGGCGACAACGTCTCTGTTGATGCCAATGCGATGACCGTAACGATTGACGGCGAAGTGACTAATGTGGATGTGTGCAACGTCATCCCCGCGATGAAAGCAGGCCGCATTGCCGAGCTTGCGGGCGTCACAGACGGCAATTGGGCACCAGTCAATGCGATTGATATGTCCACGAAAGCGGACCCTGACGTTTATGTTCTTGGGGATTCTTCTCAGCAAGGCGACATGCCAAAATCTGGCTTTTCTGCGAACAGCCAAGCCAAGGTTTGCGCAAACGCGGTGCGCGGTGCATTGACGGGCTCTCGTGTGTTCCCTGCAAAATTTGCGAACACATGCTGGTCACTCATTGATACCAACAATGGCGTGAAAGTCGGCGCGACCTATGAAGCGACCGACGAGAAGATCGCTAAAGTGGACGGGTTTATCTCTGCGACAGGCGAAAGCGCGGATGTGCGCAAAGCCACCTATGAAGAGTCCGAAGGCTGGTACACTGGCATCACAACTGACATGTTCGGCTAATTGACAAAGGTTCGGCCCACTTAAGGGCCGAGCCACACCTTAGGAGGGTTCTATGCGACTTGCCTTACTCTCAACGATTGCTTTTAGCGTGGCGCAGATTGCCTATGCAGAAGCTCCTATCCTTAAAACTTATGACGGTACATTCGATGATGCGACTTTTGCGGTCGAAACTGCAATCGTGGGCAAAGGATTGGTGATCGATTACGTCAGCCACACAGGTGATATGCTCAATCGCACAGCGAAAGATGTGGGCAGTGATGTTACCATTTTTGAAGCAGCTGATATCTTCTTGTTCTGCTCCGCAAAGGTTTCGCGCGAAGTCATGGAAGAAGAGCCAATGAACATTCAGCACTGTCCCTACAGCATATTCGTGGCTGAGCGCGCAGGCGAGGTGATGATCGGCTATCGCCAGTATCCAAACGGTGCGATGCAAAAGGTGCAGGCGTTGCTGGAAGGGATCGTCGAAGAAGCGGTGGATTTCTGAAGTTTTTCTACGTGGCTGCTTTTTAAGACCAACACGTGTTATGTGTGGTCTGAACGTAGAATGATATCGCCTAGCTTTATCGTTTTTCGGAACATTGTTCTGCATAACTAGATTTTCAGCCCTGTGTCGTTCCGCTCTACAAGCTTTTGTTTTCTCCAGTTGGGACTATCTACCTTCTCACGCGCGCAGGCGCTTTAAGAGAGGTACGCTCCATGTTGTTAGAAATTCTTCCCTTCGAGGTTCCGGTGCAAACGGTCCATGTGATCTATGGCCTGATCTTGGGTTTGGTGTTCGGTATCGCTGCGCAAATCTCTAAATTCTGTTTGCGCCGCGCTGTTGCAGGTGAAGAGGGCGGCGATCGCTCTGCGGCGGCAGTCTGGCTGATGGCGCTCGCCACTGCGATTGGTGGGTTTGCGGTTGAGCAGAGCTATGGCTTTGTTGACCTTGGAGATCACCGTTTGCTCGCGTCCTCTGTACCAGTTCTCGCGATTGTGCTGGGTGGTTTGGCGTTTGGCATCGGCATGGTGCTGACGCGCGGGTGCATGTCACGCCTCACGGTGCTCTCTGCGTCGGGCAACCTGCGTGCGCTGAGCGTTATTCTGATTTTCGCTATTGTAGCCCACGCGACCCTCAAAGGCGTCTTGGCTCCCGTGCGCGTCGCGCTTGGCTCTGTGCAACAAGATTTTGGGATTGGCTCGCTGGCCGAGTTTGGTGGCGTCGCGCCCGTAGTTGCGTTGGCTTTGTTGTTGGCGGCCGTTGTTTTGGGGCGTCGCTCGCATACGTCGACTTTGCATCTCGTTCTTGGCGCGGTCATCGGTCTTGTCGCGGTTGCTGGTTGGGCAGGGACATCCGTTTTGTTGATGGACGAGTTTGACCCACTGCCAGTGCAATCTGCGGCCTTTACTTTGCCATGGGCAGACACGTTGTTCTGGACCATCGCATCAAGCGCGATCCCCGCGGGGTTTGGTACTGGTCTTCTAGGTGGCGTATTTGTCGGTGCCTTTCTCAGCGCGGCGGCACGCAAAGAACTCAAGCTGCAAAGCTTCGAGAGCCCAGAGCAAACACTGCGCTATTCGCTTGGTGGTGCGTTGATGGGCGTTGGTGGCGTTCTTGCAGGCGGGTGCACAATCGGTGCGGGCCTGTCAGGCAGTGCCACGCTGAGCATTGCGTCGTTGCTCGCGCTCGGGGCGATCATTTCCGGTGCTCTGCTCGCGCGTGTTCTTCTTCAACCGCGCGGGAATGCAGTGACCGCTTAAGGTCTACTCAAACTCCATTTGCTCGTAGACGCGCCCAGCGTTGCGCGTCGCGAGCTCTTTGAAAGTATCAAGATTGGTATAGGCGCTTTGATCGACATAATACGCCTCTGCCAGATCACCGCCGTCCTCTAAGTGTGCCCCAACAACAGTGCGAAGGTGCACCAAGTAATCGTGCGTATAACGGCGCACCTGCGCCATGTTGGTGGGATGGCCGTGACCAGGGATGACGTATGTGGCGTTCAACGCCTCAAAACCGGTTTCCCACGTTTCGATCCAATCATAGACAATAGTGTCCTCAAAAATTGGCAACATGCGTTCGTGAAACGCCATGTCACCTGCAATCACAAGGCTCTGTTCCGGTAGCCAAACCTGCGTATCACCGGGGCCATGGGATGGGCCGAGGTGCATAACTTCTATTGTGAAATCGCCCATGGTGATTGTGCGCGGCTCATCGAAAGTTTCCGTTGGTAGCGCAACGAATGTGCCTTCGGCCTTGTCACGATTATAGCGCTTCATATTGGCTAGAATGCTGCTGCCGCGCTCTTCGAATTCATGGGCGGCATCCACATGGGCAAGGATCGGCACACCGAGTTCGGACCAATAGGAATTGCCAAGCATCGCATGTCCTTGGCCGTTTTCATCAATGACCAGTTTTACAGGCTGATCGGTTATCGCTTTGATTTCATCGTGCAGCGCTTTGGCTAGGATGTAGGCCGCACCGCCGTTGATGACGATCACACCATCACCCGTCACGATGAAGCTGAGATTATTGTTGTGGCCTGCGTTGTCGTAATTGGGTGGGGCCGTCGCGCCGATGGCGGACCACACGTGCGGGATGACTTCGACGGGTTTGGAATAGAGCGCAGAGGCGGGGTATTGATCTGCGATGTCTTCACTGGCGAAGACGGGCAGGGTGACAAGGGCGGTAAGGAAGGTGGTAAGTCTTAACATCAGGACGCCTCCGAAACGAAGGTGTAACCATCTGCGGATTTCTCTGCACGTCCGATCCCTCCATTTGGTAGGTGAAAGCCGATGAGGTCCATTTGCTCTGAACTCAAGCGATCCAGCAGCATGTTGCGAGTTTTTATGGCGAGATCACCGTCTTGGTCAGAACCACTGCGCCAATCTGGTTTGCGAAAGGCCACATGGTGATTGCCGATCGCATCCCCCAAAATCATCGCGGCGTGGCTGCCGTTTCTAACTTCAAAAGCCATGTGACCGGGAGTATGTCCCGGCGTTGAGACCGCAGCGATACCGGGTAGAACTTCCTGTCCATCATCGAACAAAGTCACTGCGTTCTCGATCATCTCCATGCGCCGCTTGGCACCCACTGCAAAAGCCGCGCGCGCGTCGCCGATGGTATTCACGGTTTCGGGGTTCCACCAATAGTCCCACTCTGCGCGACCCATCATATATTCGGCTTCGTAGAACACAGGTTCATCGAAATCATCGAGCAGGCCCCAGATATGATCGGGGTGCGCATGGGTGAATAAAACGTGCGTGACATCTTCGGGCGCAACGCCGATGGCATCAAGGCTATTAACAACACTGCCCGCGCTCGGCATAAAATCAGGGCCGGACCCAACGTCGAAGAGGACTGTGTTTGTGCCGTCTTGGTAAAGCGCGAGGTTGCACTCTGGCGTGATGCGTTCACCGGAGAGGCTGAATTCTTGGATCAAAGGGGCAAGTTCATCCTGTGGCATTGTCTCAAAGATGAAGTTGGCAGGCAGGACGAGATTGCCATCGCTGACAGTGGTAAGGGTTGCGGAGCCTAGACTGAGTTCGGCTTTCGCAAGTGTTGGCAGAGAGCCGAGCAAGGGCAGGGCCGCCCCTGTTTGGAGGAATGTGCGGCGAGTGAACGACATGTGTGGCTCCCAATAAATTCTATTATTTGAATGTGAATGATTTGATCGCCACTCGCAAGCTGTTTCACACCTAATAAATGGACTTCGGATTTTAGGCATTGGCCAATTCCAAAACCAACAAAGAGAGCGCTCCACTCTTCAAGCTGAACCGCAATCCAACTTGGCCATTTTTAAGCGCGCGAATCTGCTTGCCCCCAATGGTTTCCAGCAATAATAAGGCCCAGATTTTGACCGCCGCGGACGCCTCTGCGGCCCCTACGACATGGATAAGGACGACATGCAGGTCACCGAAACACTAAACGAAGGTCTCAAGCGAGGCTACTCCATCACTATCGCAGCGGCTGAGCTGGAAGCGAAAGTGAACGAAAAGCTTGAAGAAGCGCGCCCAGAAGTCGAGATGAAGGGCTTTCGTAAGGGTAAAGTCCCTATGCCATTGCTGAAAAAGCAATTCGGCCAGCGTATTCTTGGCGAAGCCATGCAGGAAGCTGTTGATGGCGCAATGTCCGAGCACTTCGAGACATCCGGCGATCGTCCAGCGCTTCAGCCTGAGGTCGTTATGGTCGACGGTGAGACGTGGAAAGAGGGCGACGATGTTAATGTCACAATGTCCTACGAAGCGCTGCCTGAGATCCCAGAAGTTGACCTGAGCAAGATCGAACTTGAGCGTTTGATCGCGAAAGCGGATGACGCGTCTGTTGATGAGGCGTTGGCGAACTTGGCTGAGACAGCTCAGGACTTCAAAGATCGCAAAAAGGGCTCCAAAGCCAAAGACGGCGATCAGGTTACCATGGATTTCTTGGGCAAAGTTGACGACGTCGCATTTGACGGCGGCGCGGGCGAAGATTTCCCACTCGTTCTGGGCTCCAACCAGTTCATTCCTGGCTTTGAAGAGCAGCTTGTTGGCGTGAAAGCGGACGAAGTTAAGGACGTGACTGTTACGTTCCCTGACCCGTACCAAGCTGAGCACCTCGCAGGCAAAGAAGCGATTTTCACGTGCACAATCAAAGCAGTGAAAGAGCCTGTCGCGGCTGAGGTCAACGACGAGTTGGCGACGAAGTTCGGCGCGGAAGACCTTGCTGCCCTCAAAGTTCAGATCGCAGAGCGCCTAGAAGCGGAATACACAGGTGCTGCACGCGCTGTGATGAAGCGTGGCCTGTTGGACAAGCTTGACGACATCGTTTCCTTCGATTTGCCACCATCCTTGGTGACAGCAGAAGCGGACCAGATTGCGCATCAGTTGTTCCATGAGGAAAACAAAGATCTCGATCCAAATGATCACAGCCACGATAAGGTTGAGCCAACCGATGAGCACAACTCATTGGCTGAGCGCCGTGTGCGTTTGGGTCTTTTGTTGGCAGAACTTGGTCAAAAGGCAGAGGTTCAAGTGACCGACGCTGAGATGACGCAAGCGATGATGAACCAGGCACGTCAGTACCCGGGTCAAGAGCGTGAGTTCTTTGAATTCGTTCAGCAAAACCAGCAGATGCAGCAGCAGATGCGCGCACCTTTGTTCGAAGACAAGGTTGTGGACTACATTGTTGAGTTGGCGCAAGTCACAGACAAAGAGATCAGCAAAGACGATCTGCAAAAAGCCGTTGAGGCGCTTGAAGAAGAGTAAACTCTTCTTCTTTGATAAATTGAAAAACCCCGCTTGTTTCAGGCGGGGTTTTTTATTGCTTTAACCGCAAAGTGGCACGAGCTCGGTGATATCCTCTTTCGATGCATGTTCGGTCACGTCCTGATCTTCAAAGAACGGCACGTAGTCATCGATTTCGATGGTTTTGATGAACACGCTGACGAGAATTTCTGACGGAAGCTCATCAGCGAGGCGGCATACCTCTGTTCTGACCGAAATCGAGCCGCCGCGTTTTTCAGCTTTGGCAAGACGCGCTACGCGCTGATAAGTGCGAAACCGTTCAATGTCTTTGTCCGCGATCTTGTAGCCATAAAGCGGCGCATCTGCGCGACGCATCCAAGAGGGCAGATTGGGTTTTTGTTGACGTTCAATTGTAAAGCGGACTGTTTCTGCAGGCTCTGTATCGCTTGCTTTCAATTCACCTAGATCGATGATTTCCATAGGAGAGCCTGTGTGAGCGCTACTTTTGTCAGCGCTCACAACGTCTCATGTTAGGCGGAATAAAACAATCATCTTCATTCGACGACTAAAAAATGCTTTAGGCTTAAACCGGTTCTGATGTTTTTGACAAAGTCCGCAGGAATGCGAGAACGGCCATCTGTTGTTCGGTCGGAAGCGTTTCAACTAGAGCGAGAATTTCAGAAACGCGCGCATCGCTCAAAGCATTCATTGGAGCGGTAGAGCGCGTGAGCTCCGCGCCTGTCTCATCATGGCTTGCATTGGCGCTATCAAGGCCTTGGAAAAAATAGGAAATTGGAACACCCAAGGTCTCTGCGATAAGCAAAAGCCGAGACGCGCTCACGCGATTGGCACCTGATTCATATTTCTGAACTTGTTGAAACCGAACCCCAACCGCTTCAGCAAGCTTGGTTTGGGAAATCTTTAAAGCGATGCGGCGACCTTTAATTCTGGCCCCAATTAAAACATCTACAATTCGTCATTGTACTCACCTTATTCACTTGATTTGCGCTCTCATTCACTTGACGCAAATCACAGTCACGTCATATGAACCGAAAATGCCAGTAGTTGCAAGCTCTTGTGCGGTATACGGTTAAGGCTGTGGAGTGCTATGCGTAGTATTTAGGCGAAATATGGCTTACTCAATTTGACAATTTATCAATCATTTTAAATAAAAAAAGGGCCGCGAAAACAATCGCGGCCCTCCTAAACCATTGTTGATAGAAACGATTACGCTTCGTCAGCTTGATCCGCATCGGACGTTGGTGCCGCAGCAGTTGCCGCGTCATCGTCGTCCATGGCTGCGGAACCGATATCATCAAAGAGCTCTGCGATTTCGAAATCAGCTGCTGCTTCTTCCTCTGCCGCTAGCTCCTGGATGGATTTACCGGATGCCTGAAGCTCTGCTTCTTCAACAGAACGTGCAACGTTCATGATGATTTCGGCGTCAACCTCAGGGTGCAGGCGTACTGTGACAGCGTGAAGGCCAAGCTCTTTAATAGGCGCTTGCAGGATGACCTGCTTGCGATCCACAGAGAAGCCGCCGTCAGTTGCCGCGTCAGACGCGTCGCGTGTTGTGACGGAACCATAAAGGTAGCCGGCGTCAGACGCTTGGCGAATCACAACGAACTTCTGACCATCCAAGCGAGATGCCATATCTTCGGCTTCTTTTTTGGTTTCTAAGTTGTTCACTTCGAGTTGCGCTTTACGCGCTTCAAAGCTTGCAATGTTAGCGGCAGAGGCTGTGAGGCCTTTGTGCTGTGGCAGCAGGAAGTTACGTGCGTAACCAGCTTTAACGTCAACAACATCGCCCATTTGGCCGAGTTTCGCGACGCGCTCAAGAAGGATAACTTTCATGATCGTTCTCCTTATTTCACAGCGTAGGGCAGAAGCGCGAGGAAGCGGGCGCGTTTGATGGCACGAGCCAATTCACGCTGCTTTTTCGCAGATACTGCGGTGATACGGGACGGCACGATTTTGCCACGCTCAGAGATGTAGCGCTGAAGCAAACGTGTGTCTTTATAGTCGATCTTTGGTGCATTCTCGCCTGAGAAGGGGCACACTTTACGACGGCGGAAAAATGGTTTTGCAGCCATGGTTTAGGATCCTTTCTTCAGGTTAAATTAGCGACGCTCACGGCGTTCGCCGCGCTCTTCGCGTTTCTGCATTTGAACGGATGGCAATTCAGCGTGCTCGTCCATTTTGATCGTCAGAACGCGCATAACGTCTTCATGCAAACGCATCAAACGCTCCATCTCCTGCACAGCAGGTGCCGGTGCATCGGAACGCAAAAAGGCATAGTGGCCTTTGCGGTTCTTGTTAATCTTATAGGCCATCGTTTTGACGCCCCAATACTCGCTATCAACCAGCTTGCCGCCGTTGTCCGCGAGGACTGTGCCAAAATGTTCGATAAGACCTTCTGCTTGCGTGTTGGACAAGTCCTGCCGCGCAATCATGACATGCTCATATAAAGGCATGTGTGCTCCATTCATGTATCGGCGCATTTCAAAGACCAGAACAATAAACTTTCCGCGCCCCGGTCACGAGAGACTGCGCAGTGAAAACGTCCTGCGGAAAGCTTCGTTCTGTTAGCGGGGATAGGCGTGCGGCGCAAGGGCTGGTGGCCTGCGACACGAAACTGTCTTTGGCGCGCCGTATTTCAAACGCATTGAGGGGAGAAACCATGGTTAACAAAATGTTGACCAAAGGAATTCCCAATGTCCTATATTTCAGCTCACACGATGATCAAGCCAATTACCAAAGCGCCAAAGCGTCGCGAAGTTGGCCCGCTTTTGTCAGAGCACGCAATAAGCTCTTCCCGATGGAATGGTTTGGTAAGATAATCATCGGCCCCAAAA
>NZ_MLCB01000203.1 GCF_001890925.1 Planktotalea frisia | reverse complement strand
GTCTTCAAGGTTGGATACATCTTAGCACGCTGTCCAGTTTTGCCGGACCACTTCAATATTACCGGTGAACAATTTCGACCTAAGAATGTTGCAGCGGTCTTTGTTACTGCGGAACTACCGCCCTTTTCTCGAGCTGGCGCATCAATAGACATTACTGTTTCGGCTATTGGCGATGCAAAGAGTCTACTGGGAGGGACGCTGGTTATTACCCCTCTGAACGCAGCAGACGGCCAGATTTATGCAGTCGCACAAGGTACAATTATTGCAGGTGGGGTCGCCGCGGAAGGGGACGGTGCGGCAGTTATTCAAGGTGTTCCAACTTCTGGCTCCATTCCTTCGGGAGCGCGTGTCGAACGTGAAGTGGAGTTCGACTTTGGATCGCTGCAAATATTGAGGCTTGCTTTGCGAGAGCCAGACTTTACGACCGCACATCGTATCGAAGCTGCTGTGAATCGTCACTTTGGTGCCAAAGTCGCCGAAATGTCGGATTCTGGTACAGTGTCAGTTAATATCGAAAAAACTCGTTCTCGGTCCCCCGCGCATGCGATCTCTCGTTTGGAGAACGTGTTGGTCCGCCCTCAAAGAAAGGCTCGTGTCGTAGTAGATCAAAGATCCGGAACGATTGTCATGGGTGAAGATGTCCGAATTTCTCGTGTGGCGATCTCGCAAGGAAATTTGACGATTCGGATTCAAGAAGAACCTCTCGTCGAGCAACCCAATCCATTTAGTCGAGGTGAAAGTGTTGTCGTTCCTCGTACCAATGTTGAGCTTGAAGAAGAGCCTGGCATAGGTCTTGCTGAGCTGCGTAGTGGCACGTCTCTATCAGAGGTGGTTGCTGGGTTGAACGCGCTAGGCGTTGCTCCTCGAGACATGATCGATATTTTGAAGAGCATAAAAGTCGCTGGGGCTTTGCACGCGGAATTTGTCGTCCGCTGAGCGTCCTACGGTGACTGCGCTGTCCGTTTCTTCGATAGCTCGATTTGCTTTTGGCGCTCGCGAAAGCGTTCTTTGTCCTGGTGAGATGTCTCTTTGAAACATTGATGACATGAAACACCAAGTTCAAAATCGTCTTTCTTGATATCTTCTGGCATGATCGGTCTTCGGCACCCAAAACACATTTGATGAGGTCCAACTTCTAGTCCATGTCCAACTGAAACCCGACCATCAAAAACGAAGCATTCTCCATTCCAGGTTGATTCGTTCTCTGGTATTTTTTCTAAGTATTTCAGTATACCGCCCTTCAAGTGAAAAACATCTTTTACCCCTTGCCCTTTCAGGTAGCTTGTTGATTTTTCACAA
Organism: Planktotalea frisia; assembly: GCF_001890925.1. Classification (GTDB taxonomy): domain Bacteria; phylum Pseudomonadota; class Alphaproteobacteria; order Rhodobacterales; family Rhodobacteraceae; genus Planktotalea; species Planktotalea frisia. The sequence continues at coordinate 15,670 of NZ_MLCB01000203.1, read as the reverse complement.
CGAATCCCGCCTGTACAAAACATCGCAATGCGTTGATTTTCAAATCGCTTTTTGTTTTTCTCCCACCATGCGGGAAAATCGCGAAAGCTCTTTGTTTCTGGGTTGATTGCACCTTCGAACGTACCGATCGCGACCTCATAATCGTTGCGCGTATCAATGACCACGACGTCATCCGAGTTTATAAAGTCGTTCCAATTCTCGGCTTCAACATATTGGCCAACAGCTCCACGTGGGTCAACGTTTGCTTGCCCCATTGTCACGATTTCTTTCTTCAGTCGAACTTTGAGTTTGTTAAAGGGTTCGTCAGAACTTTCGCTTAATTTCCATTCTAAACCAGAGAATTCTGGAAGCGTGCCTAGAAAAACCAAGAGTTGATCTATGGACGATTTTGAACCTGCGACTGTTCCATTAATGCCTTCGTAAGCGAGCAAAAGCGTGCCTTTTATCTCGAGGCTTTCACATTTGCTGCGCACAGATTTTTGCAGCGATGGCAGGTCGCTGATTGGCGAAAAGTGGTAGAGAGCGGCGATTGTATACATGGGCGCACGCGTAGCTGATTTTGACCCCTTAAAGCAAGTAATCTAAGAAGCTGTTACAATGATTGCCAATGACTGGAAAATGACATGACTTCTACCTCTGCATTGCTTGTAATTGATGTTCAAAATGACTTTTGCGAGGGTGGAGCACTAGAAGTTGCTTCAGGCTCTGAAGTGATTGCTCCTATAAACGACATGATGGAAGCATCTGAAATAGTTGTACTTTCTCAAGATTGGCATCCAGATAATCACCGATCATTCGCGCAAAATCACGAAAACTGTGTGCCATATGAGGTGATGACGATGCCCTACGGACCACAAGTTTTATGGCCTAAGCACTGTTTGATTGAGACGAAAGGCGCGGAATTTCATCCAAATTTAAAAACAGGCTTTGCGCAAATGGTCGTGCGAAAGGGGTTTCGCACTGAAATCGATAGCTATTCAGCATTTTTCGAAAACGACAAAACGACTGCAACTGGTCTTGATGGATATCTAAAATCGCGAGGTGTTAAGCGTGTCACACTCGCGGGCCTCGCTTTGGATTTTTGCGTTTTTTACAGTGCTATGGACGCGCAAGCGCTGGGGTACGAGGTTGTGGTTGAGACCGAAGCTTGCCGCGCGATTGATCTTGATGGCAGTCTCGAAGCTGCACTAATCGCGATGAAAAATGCGGGGATTCGGGTGAAATAGGAATCGTAGCCCGATTCGTTAAGGGTTTAGTGCGATCACTGCTGCGAATAGCGACGTGAGTAGCAGGGGATGCCCCAAAAAGAGCAAGATCAGGATTTAACGTCGATGCCGTTGAACGCATCGATTGCGCGTTTTCAAAGGTATGCGCGGGGGCGTATAAAGCATCTACCGAAGCGGCAAATCTTGACCGTCGTCGGGTCTGGATTTGTTGCTCTACACACTTCCCTTTTTATTGGGCTCTTGGCAGCGTGCATTTCTATAATCGGTGAGGTTATAGATTGCGTTTGCCTAAAGCGTCAGTTGATAGCTTTGAAGAATGGGCAACGTTTCTCATTGCTCAGTGCGCGAGCCAGTATAAGCGCAGGCATTCAAGCAGTTTGCACAGCAATTTGCATTCTCATGGCTGAAGCATTGCCTGATGCCGGTGTCGGAATATATTTCGCGCTCGTTTTTCTTATGTCAGCGGCTATGAATGCGGGTCTCGTGCTACCCTACCACAAGCCTAGTGCATACGCGCGGCTTAGTGTTTATTTCATTACCTTCTTAGTGATTTTGCTTCAGCAATACTTCCGCGCTGGGGGTGCATTCGAAGTCTTTATAGCTGATGCGTTAACCATGACGATGAAGGGGTATATCGTGTATGTTATTTTGCATTTTGTTGTTTCCAACCACGAAAAACATCTCAGGAACACAAAGCAGATCCTTGCAACCTCCCAAGCGCTGGAAGCTTCTGATAGACTAAAGCGAGAGTCGCAAGAACTTGCGCGCAAGTTATCGTTGGTCGCTCGCCATGCGAACGACAGCATTGTGATTTCAGATCCCACTGGAAGCATCACTTGGGTGAACGAAGCGTTTACCAGAATTACAGGGTATGAGGCTTCTGAGGCCATCGGAAAAACGCCAGCTGAATTACTCAACGACGCCAGTACGAGTCTTGAGATGACCGCAAACATCGCAAACCATATCCGTCAGGGCAAAGCAGTCCGTGCAGATATTTTGAACCGTCGGAAAGATGGAAGAACGATCTGGGTTGAGACCAATATAGTTCCGATCAAGACTGACGATAATCAGGTTGAAATGATTGTCGCGATTGAGCGCGATGTCACAGCGATCAAAGAACACGAAAAAGAGCTTGCTGAAGCAAAGATTCAAGCGGAACAAGGTGAACAAGCAAAAAGCGAATTTTTGGCGACCATGAGCCATGAAATCAGGACACCGATGAATGGCATTATCGGCCTTTCTGATCTACTGTTTGAACTGCCACTGCCCAAAGAAGCGCATTCATATGCCTCCACAATAAGAGACTCAGCAGATGCGTTGTTAACCATAATCAACGATGTACTCGACGTTTCCAAGTTGGATGCAGGTCAGCTCAGTATTGATCCTATCCCTTTTGACTTAGAAGCATGCTTTCATAAGTCGATCGAGCTACTTGCGCCGCAAGCGGTTCTAAAAGGGATTTACCTTGATGTTGAGCTGGACAAAGACCTGCCCAAAGACGCGATTGGTGATGATGGTCGTGTGCGACAAATTTTTCTGAACGTCATTGGCAACGCAATCAAATTCACCTCTTTTGGCGGCGTTACCGTGCGACCAAAAATTGAAACGACGGACACTGGTTATCTGCTTGTCGTCGAAGTGATCGACACCGGAATCGGTATCCATTCTGATCGTATCGACCAAGTTTTTGATAAGTTTCAACAAGCAGATAGTAAAACCACCCGTCGATTTGGCGGAACGGGGCTCGGGCTTTCAATTTCCAAGCAACTTGCTGAGATGATGCAGGGCGACATTTCTGCCGTTTCCACAATGGAGAAAGGGTCGACCTTTACCATTACGCTAAGTCTAGGGCGATCAGTCTTACAAAACACCAATAGTATTCAGCGACAAAATCTTGCTTCAGACATTGCGCCAATGTCTGTGCTAGTTGCCGAGGATAACAAGACCAACAGGTTCTTAATCTCTAAGTACCTCAAAGGTTTACCTCTTGATGTCCACTTTGCGCACGACGGTAAGGAAGCCGTCGAGAGCATGCAGGCTGTGACGCCTGATTTGATCTTTATGGATATGTCGATGCCCGAAATGGATGGGCTTGAGGCAACAAAGCGGATCAGGGCTTCACGGGGCATCCAACCTCACATAATTGCGCTAACCGCAAATGCGTTCGCGAGTGATCGCGAGGCCTGTTTTGCCGCTGGTATGGATGATTTTCTCGCCAAACCTGTCAAAAAGACGGACCTACTTGGCAAGCTCGCTGATTTCAGTGCGACGCGTTCTGCAAATCAGCTTTGATCCGGTTAAGGTCTTCGCGTAACAAGGGCAGACAATCTTAAGTGAGGGCCGATCTTGGATATTGCGACGCGCGTGTGGAACCACAAATGGAAGATCGATCCAATCGTTCGCTCATTGATTGATGACGATTTTTATAAACTTTTGATGTGCCAATCGGTATTTCAAAGCCACCCTGATACGCATGTAAAGTTCAGTCTGATCAATCGTACCAAATCAGTGAAAATGGCAGACCTGATCGATGAAGGCGAGTTGCGCGAGCAGCTTGATCACATACGTTCGCTCTCGCTTAGCCGTGGTGAAAGCACGTGGTTGCGCGGAAATACGTTTTACGGAAAACGCCAAATGTTTCGCTCTGATTTTATGGAGTGGTTCGAGAATATGCGCTTGCCAGAATACCATCTGGAAAAGCGCGATGGCCAGTATGAACTCACGTTTGAGGGCAAATGGTGTGAAGTCATGCTTTGGGAAATTCCCGCGCTTGCAGTCTTGATGGAACTCCGCAGCCGGGCAGTCTTGGACAGTATGGGCAAATTCGAATTGCAGGTACTTTATGCGCGCGCAATGACCCGCGTTTGGGAAAAAGTAGAACGTTTGCGCACTGTCGAAAACCTGCGTATCGCAGATTTTGGCACGCGTCGGCGCCATTCTTTTCTATGGCAAGATTGGTGCGTTCAAGCGATGCGTGAGGGACTTGGCGACAAATTTGTTGGTACGTCGAACTGCAAAATTGCGATGCTGAGAGACATCGAAGCTATTGGTACAAATGCGCATGAGCTTCCGATGGTTTATTCCGCGCTTGCCAAAACCGACGCAGACTTGCGCCAAGCGCCCTATCAAGTGCTTGAGGATTGGCAGGAAGAACACGACGGCAATCTGCGTATAATTTTACCAGACACCTACGGTACTCAAGGGTTTCTACAGAGCGCGCCGGATTGGCTCGCGGGTTGGACAGGTATTCGTATCGATTCCGGGGATCCTGCGACTGGTGCTGAAATCGCGATCAACTGGTGGAAACAGCGTGGCGAAGATCCCCGCGAAAAACTGGTGATTTTCTCTGATGGTCTCGACGTTGAAAAGATTATCGAGCTTCACAAACAATTCGAAGGCCGCGTTCGTGTCAGTTTTGGCTGGGGCACACTGCTCACGAATGACTTTCGTGGTCTTGTACCCGATGGCGGTCTCGATCCGTTTTCAATCGTGTGCAAAGCAGTCGAGGCAGATGGCAATCCGACGGTCAAACTTTCGGACAATCCCGGAAAAGCTATGGGTCCAGCGGATGAAATTGAGCGGTACAAGCGCGTCTTCGAGTTAGGCGAGCAAGAGCGCCAAGAGGTGATTGTTTAATCGTCGCCTGTTACGCGACCGCGTAGTGCTTTCACTTCGCCGCGCTCTTTCTTCGTTTTCAGACGGCGTTTCTTGCTGCCCAAAGTAGGACGCGTTGCGATGCGCCGCTTGGGTGCGACCAGAGCTTTGCGGATCAACTCAGTCAAACGCTCCCGCGCGATCACGCGATTACGCGCTTGGCTGCGTTCTTCTTCAACGCGGATGATCAGCGCGCCATCCAATGTCCAACGGCGACCTGCTAAACGCTTTAATCGTGTCTTCACAGGGCCAGTCAAATTGGGTGAGCGCTCTGCTTCAAAGCGCAGCTCTACTGCAGTGGACACTTTGTTAACGTTCTGCCCACCCGGCCCGGACGAGCGGGTAAAGCTCTCCGCTAGCTCCCAATCAGCGATCTCTATGTTTGGTGTAATCTGCAACATGCGCCCTTCATGCCAGAACCAAAGCAAAGACGCAAAAAGGGCCGCCCCACTGGAACGGCCCTTAATCTGAGTTTCGGAGGTGTGTCGGTTAGGCATTCACCAATTCGCGGGCGCATGGCCTACTAGGGGTTGCCGCTAGCGGCGCACCTCGCAAATTGTCCCAACACATTTCTCCAATACCTTTTTAGACACAGGATCACCTCCTCTCATTTGTTTCAATCAATGGTAGGATTGCATGGAAACCCCAGATCGCCAAACATTATTTCAAGCAGATTGTTGTTTTTGCCAACGCGTCACCAATGCCTTGAACGGCACCAACGCAATCAGCGCAAGCGTCAGTTTCACGCCCCAATCAGCAACCGCCAAAGACACCCAAAGCGGCGCGACTGGACCAAAACCCAAGATCGGCAGTGCTTCGTTTGCCCAGCTCACGTCATTCGCAGGCTCTAGGAAGATCAATGCAGCAGAGAACGCGATGGTGAAGAAGAGCGCTGTATCAAGCGTCGAGCCGACGATCGAGGACGCAAGCGGTGCGCGCCACCACTTGCCGTTCTTCAAAGCGGAAAAGATCGAAACGTCGATCAACTGCGCTACAAGGAATGCCGTGCCCGAGCCAATCGCGATGCGCAGTGTGACCAAAGGACCAAACTCGCCTTGAATTTGCGTCCCAATCAGGGAGCAGATGACACCTACGATGAAGCCAACAAAAATGACCCGACGCGCAGCGCTTGCGCCATACATTCGGTTCATCAAGTCGGTCACGAGGAATGCGAAAGGGTAGGTAAATGCGCCCCATGTCAGCCATTGGCCGAACAGAAATTGAACGAGGATGTTGGAAGCAACCACAATGGTTGCCATGGCGAGAACGCCAGGAAGATAAGTGCGTACCATAGATATTGCCCGTTTTTTACAAGGTTGCGGCTACTTCCTCTCAAAATGAGAGTCGCCGCCGTTTATGCCTTGTGCATCTGTTAGGCAAGTCATTCTTGCAGCAGAAATTCCACCATGATCGTGCGTTGAAATCGGCTGAAATTATCGTCAGAGACAGCCAAGAGACGAGTCGCGCCAGAGGCATCATGCCAAGCTGCAATCCCTTCGAGATTGTCGAATTGTCCAATTGAGCTGGTGAAAAGATGTTCGTGGCGCTTTGGTCGGGCGGCTTCAAAAATCACGCGATCAATGCGTGTCAGAAAAGCAAAACCGATGAAGCTGCGACTAAGAACATAGAGATGCCCATCCGGCCCAAAATCTGCACCAACAGGGCGAAAGCCGCCTGAGCGCGGGAAATTGTATATGTGCCGCCAGGTTCCGTTCTCTGCGTTTCGATAGATCGGGAAAGGCTCGCGAATAGTGTTGGAACCTTCAGGGATCACAAACAGCTTGCCTGCTTTGGAGATCGCAAAAGCCTCAAACCCTACGTTATTGGGCGCGTGACGCGCGCGTTTGGGAAGGGTTTGAGCGGTGGGCGTTCCAGTCGCGTCTGAATACGTGAGTATGCGCGCCCTGCCTTCGGCCGACATTCTTAACGCGCCATCATCGCCCAAAGCCAGCCCTTCAAGGTCGCGAAAGCGTTTAGGATCAGGGCGTTTACCGTTCTCCATCAAGAGCTGCACCGAGTTTTCGAGCTTTGCGCCTGTTAGTTGGCCGTCTTCGCCGCGCACAAGCGAACCAGAATAGAGCACGCCATCATCGCTGACCGCGTGAAACTTGATGCCTTTCGCATCCACCTCTAGGCCTGAAATGCCACCGAAACCGTCAACGTCTGGCGACCATTCGAATTCAGCGACAGGCACTGCGAGCGGTGCAGCAAAAAGCGATGATGCGTAGAAAAGTGCTACCGTGACTGCAAGACATTTGCGCATTGAGCAGGTAAATCCGCCAGAACGTATTCACGCCGTGGCTTTGGCTTGGGCGCATTCGGGTCGCGCGGTTTCGGCTTTGGCGGGTTGAGAATATCGTTCACCCACTTTTGCCCATCTGCACAGCCGTCCCCTGCGGGAGGAGCCGCTTGATCAACGCATCCGCGCGCACCCTTAGGGCAAGCGAGCCGTACATGGAAGTGGTAGTGATGCCCGTACCAAGGTCGAATTTTACGCAACCACTTACGATTGCCTTTTTCAGCGTTACACATGGCGACTTTCGCACCCGGAAACACAAAGATGCGCGCTGTGCGTTTGTCTTTCGCAGCCGCTTTCATGATTTCCATATGCTGACGGGTGAATTTGTCGTTAATGTAGGCACCCTTCGCGCGGCGCAAAGAAACAGAGCTGATCTTTTCGCGATCGCGACGTGCCAGGCGCAGGTTGTTCGCTGGCAACATCCAGATATCAATATCGAGACCGATCTGGTGACTACGGTGTCCCGTAAGCATCGGACCACCACGGGGTTGGCTAATGTCACCGATATAAAGCCCGTTCCAACCCGGCAATTGTGCCGCCTTGGCAGAGAGCTTTTGAATGAAGTCGATTGTTGTGGGATGCCCCCAGTTGCGATTACGCGATAGACGCATCGCTTGCCACGTTGGCCCTGTTTCAGGCAGTTGGACATTACCAGCGGCGCAGCCCTTGGCGTAGGATCCTAGTGGTGTTGCGCGCTGGGCAGAGCCCTGTTTTGCGGCACCAAAAAGCTGTTTCGCTTCAGGGGCAGCAGACAAGGGCAGGGCAACAATCAAACTCAGTACAAAAGCAACAACGCGCATCATTTTTCAAAATCTCCGTTTTTATGAACGTAGGCTAACAAGATTAGGCCGATCAAGAAAAGGAAGAACACCGGTGACACACCCAAGCGTGCGCTTTGCGTAACTGTTGTCACGATTCCGATCAAAAGCGGCGCAAGGAATGCGGTCGCGCGACCTGACAGACCGTAAAGCCCGAAATACTCCGTTGCGTTGTCTTCGTCCGTGTGACGCACCATCAAAGAGCGGCTCGAGGATTGTAGCATGCCACCCATGCCACCGATGAGAACGCCGCAAATGATAAATATCAAGTCAGGCGTACCTGCGGCGACAGGCATGCCATAGACGGTGTCAGGCGTCACATTGATAACGGTGAGGCTGACAAGCATTAGAACAACGATAGCAAAGGCGATCACAGGTTTCGGGCCAAAGCGACGATCCGCAAAACCACCGATGTAGCTGAACACTGCCGCGCCGATCGCTGCGACAACACCGAAAACACCGATCTGGGTGACTTCCCAATCCAGCACCAGCTTCGCATAGACACCACCAAATGCGTAAAGCCCGTTCAGTGCATCGCGATAGAACATCGAACCGACGAGGAAAAAGCCAAGCGAACGACGCGATTTGAGACCTTTGAGGGAGGTGACGACCTGCCCGAAAGCTTCTGAAAAACTGGATCTGATTTGATCCGTTCGCACTTCTCGCACCCATAAAAAGTAAGGAACCATGAAAAGGATGAACCAAATCGCCGCGAATGGCCCTGTGGCACGTGTCCCTTCGCGCGCGCTTGGATCGAGCCCGAACAAAGGATCAAGTCCTGCAACCGTCTTGCCGTTTCCTTGTTCAACCAAAAGCAAAAGCGCGATGGCCAAAGCAATGACGCCCCCAAGATAGCCGAATGCAAAACCAGAGCCGGAAATTTTACCAATCTGTTCGCGCGTCCCCAAGCCAGGCAACTGCGCATTGGTGAAAATTAGCGCATATTCCGCGCCGATAAAGCCAATGCCAAAAGCAGCCAGCATCCAGAACAGATTGCTCGCATCAGGGGCCGTGAACCAAAGTGCGGCGCAGCCAAAAACATACATCAAACTAAACGACGCGATCCACGGCATCTTGCGCCCGGTGCTATCTGCCATTGCGCCGAAAATGGGGGCGGAAAAGGCGATAATCAAACCAATGAGCGCAGTCGTCCAAGCCCACATCGCCTGCGCATTGGCGTCAGCGACACCCTCAACCAACCCTTGGTTCAGGTAATAGGTCGCGGCGATTGCCACAAAAAACGGGCCAAAGATGAATGTGTTCAGAACCGTGTGATACGGCTGGCTTGCGAAATCGAAGAAATACCAACCCCAAATGCGCTTTCGCAATGTTGTGTCCGCTGTTGCGCTTGTCATATGTCCGTCCCCTATGTTGGGCACAGTTAGACAGACACAATGTCACACGCGCAAGACAATCCTGTCGCTTAGCCTTGCATCGGTGGCCAAGGACGGCTCGCGTCCGCTTCGATCCACTTAGCGACCCAATCGGGCATGGGCGGAGAGACTTCGTCACGTCCCATTGCGGCAGCCACGCGGGCAGGGGTGACGATGCCAGACTTGTCAGTGACCGCGGCACGATAAAGCGCATGGTTGGCGACTTCGCCGTCGTCCTTCACCATACATTGCTCAAGGTAAAAGAATCGTTCATCCCAGCAAACAGCGCGCGACTTCATCGTAAACGCCTCAAACGTGCGGACACGTCGGCGATACCGAACAGAAACACCTGCCATCGTCAGCCCCCAACGGTTGGTCTTTAACACGTCAATCAAGCCTGCGCGTTTTGCCAATGGAATGCGTCCCAGATCAAGCAACGTCAGCGTGCGCCCGTTGTTCAGTTCCATCCACATGTCGATGTCCCATGGCCAGCACCGATGACGCGACACGTGGGTTTCGTCAAAGCCAATCGGCTCCATGTTTCGGGTCTGCCACAAGGCTTTGATCATACGGATGAAAGGGTACATTAACGCGCTCCTGCTAAGGAGCACATCTGCGATAGTTCGCATTCGCGTCAAGTCGCGACCCTGCGGCACTTGTCGTCGCGCTCTCGCACGACTACCTAGGGAACAACTTAAAACTTCGGAGCCGACCCCATGCTATCGCTTTTCCAAATTCTGTTGCTGATCCTCGATATCGCGTGGTTCTTCATTGTGGCTCATGTGATCATGAGCTGGCTGATCAATTTCCAGGTTCTGAACCTGAACCAACAATTCGTTGCGCAGATTTGGTATGGTTTAAACCGAATTCTTGATCCTGTGTATAACAAGATCCGCAGCTTTTTGCCGAATATGGCAGGCATTGATCTCGCGCCATTGGTGGCTTTGGTCGGTGTTTACGCGCTGCGCATCGTTATCAGCAATAACATGCAGTCGTTTTACTAACACTTCATCTTGTGTGAGTTGTTAACCTATGGGACATATCCTGTAAGAGCAGAGCATTGCCATTACAGGACATCCCATGGACCGCGCCGCATCGCTGTTAAGCGACGTTTTCGGATTTGACGCCTTTCGCCCCGGCCAGCGCGACATTGTCGATGCTGTTTCTGGCAACGAAAACGTGCTTGCGATCATGCCCACGGGTGGTGGTAAATCGCTGTGTTTTCAATTGCCTGCGCTCTTGGATGAAAGTGGCCTAACTGTTGTCATTTCCCCTTTGATTGCATTGATGCGCGATCAAGTGCAGGCATTGAAAGCCAGTGGAGTCGTCGCGGGTGCGTTGACTTCTGGCAACACAGAAGAAGAGACCAACGCCGTATTCGAAGCCATCGACGCAGGCACCTTGCGTCTTTTGTATATGGCACCGGAACGACTTGCCTCTGGTGGCGCTGTGAATTTGCTACGTCGCGCTGGCGTTAATCGTATTGCAGTGGACGAAGCACATTGCGTGAGCCAGTGGGGACATGACTTTCGCCCCGACTACCTGCGCATTGGCGATCTGCGCCGCGCTTTGAATGTGCCGATTGCCGCGTTTACCGCCACCGCCGACGCCGAAACGCGCGTTGAGATTTCGCAGCGGCTGTTTGATGGTGAAACGCCCAAGACCTTTTTGCACGGTTTTGATCGTCCCAACATTCACCTCGCTTTTGCAGCCAAAGACGGTCCGCGTCAGCAAATTCTAGCGTTTGCCGCTGCACGCAAGGGTCAATCAGGCATCGTTTATTGCGGTACGCGAGCCAAGACCGAAGGGCTTTCCGGTGCTTTGAACCAGGCTGGCCACAGTGCGTGTTTCTATCATGGTGGCATGGATCCCGATATGCGCCGCGAAGTCGAAGCACGGTTTCAACGTGAGGATGGCTTGATCGTCGTCGCGACTGTTGCGTTCGGGATGGGGGTTGATAAGCCTGATATTCGTTGGGTGGCCCATGCTGATTTGCCCAAGTCAATTGAGGCATATTACCAAGAAATTGGTCGCGGTGGCCGTGATGGCGCGCCCGCTGAAACGCTCACGCTTTATGGTCCTGACGATATTCGTTTGCGACGTAGTCAAATCGACGAAGGGCTTGCGCCGCCTGAACGCCGATCTGCGGATCATGCCCGTTTGAATGCCTTGTTAGGTCTCGCCGAAGCACTCGATTGTCGCCGTGCGAGCTTGCTCGCCTACTTCGGCGAAACCAATGTTAAGTGCGAAAACTGCGATTTGTGCGATACGCCTGTGGACGTCTTTGATGGCACGACGGCTGTGCGCAAAGCGCTTTCCGCAATCCTACGCACAAACGAGTATTTTGGCGCTGGGCATCTAATTGATGTGCTTTTGGGCAATGAAACCGACAAAATTCGCGCGCGTGGACACGATGATCTGCCGACTTACGGCGTTGGCAAAGAATATAGTAAACGCGAATGGCAGGCGGTGTTTCGTCAAATGATGGGGCACGATTTAGTGCGCCCTGATCCTGAGCGCCACGGTGCTTTGCGTATGACGGATGAAGCTTTGCCGATTTTGCGTGGTGAAGCGTCCATTCGTTTGCGCCGCGACAGTATCAAAGCAGCATCGAAATTTTCGCCCGCGGTTAGAACTTTAGTCAGCGAAGAAGACGCGCCTCTGCTGTCTGCTTTGAAAGCGAAGCGACGAGGGTTGGCCGAAACTGCACGCGTGCCAGCGTATATCGTGTTCAACGACAAAACACTGATCGAGATGGCGCAAGTTCGACCTAAAACGCTTGATGATATGGCGGGTATCGGTGGCGTTGGGGCGAAGAAATTAGAAACCTACGGCGCGGCTTTTCTTGAGGTTATTAACGGTGAAGTTGAAACGCTTCACCCCGCGAGGCGTAAATTGGCTGGGCGCGAAAGTGGCACGCTTTATGATCGTTTGCTTGAAGTACAGGCCGATCTCGCGCGTGGTGGCGAGGGTCATGACAAACCGCTGAGTTGTTCCGCGTCATTGCTTGCTAAGATTGCGGCGCAAAAACCACAAAACGAAATGGCGCTCGAACGCATCTTGGGCGAGCGACGTTGCGAAAGATTCGGTCGCGCTTTTCTGGACGTCCTGCGCGAGGCGAGCTAGATCAAGGTTAAGCGAATAAGGGGGCGAAAATGTTAGTTGTGATTTCACCAGCCAAGCGTCTGGATTGGGCAGAGCGCGATGTCGAAATGACTGCGCCTGATTTGCAAGAAGATGCGGTGCGTTTGTCCAAAACGGCAAAAAATTTGACGCTGGCTGAATTACGAAAACTGATGGACCTCAGCCCCGATTTGGCGCGTCTCAATAGTGATCGTTTTCAAGCGTTTGAAGCGGAACCAACTGATAAGGTTGTGCGCCCTGCTGCGTTGGCGTTCGCGGGTGATACGTATCAGGGATTGGAAGCGACCAGCCTGAATGATGATGAAATGCGCTGGGCGCAGGATCATTTGCGTATTTTGTCGGGGCTTTACGGTGTTTTACGTCCGCTTGATGGTATCCAGCCTTATCGTCTCGAAATGGGTTCGCGCCTGAAAACACGTCGCGGCGCGTCGCTGTACGACTATTGGCGTACAGATCTGTCGAAAATGCTGAACACGCAGGCAGATGCGATTGGCACAGATACGCTGGTGAATTGTGCGAGCCAGGAATACTTTGGTGCTGTCGCACCGAAAGCGCTGAAGCTACGGGTCGTCACACCCGTATTCATGGAAAACAAAGACGGCAAAGCCAAAATCGTAAGCTTTTTCGCCAAAAAAGCGCGCGGCGCTATGGCGCGCTATATGATTCAGAGCCGCGTTGAAAATGCTGATGATATCAAAGCGTTTGATACTGGCGGCTATGCGTTTCAGCCGGATATGAGCGAAGGTGATCGCTGGGTTTTCCTACGCGACTATCCCAACTGATCAAGGCCAAGCGAGCGGGTGTTAGGAATATCTAGCGCGATAATATGCTCGACAACCAATGCCTTTTTAAGTGGTTTTGTGAGGTAGTGATCGAGCCCGGCTTGCAAAATGGTTTCTTGATCGCCCGCCATAGCGTGAGCGGTCATAGCGATTATCGGGATGCGTTTTTGATTGGTTTTCTCTAACGCACGAATGTCTCTGGTCGCCTCTTTTCCATCCTTTTTAGGCATCGAAATATCCATGAAAATAATGTCGGGATCGAAGCTTTGATAAAGTGAGACAACTTCTATCCCGTTGTTGGCAAATTCGAGATCAATGTCGAGATTCTTGAGCATCTTGCGAAAGACCAACTGATTGGTTTTGTTGTCTTCCGCCGCCAAAATACGAAGCTTGCGGCCAGCTTTAGGAGCCATAAGTTGCGCGCGGTTTGCTGTATGAAAAACGATCGTTTCGGTCTTGGGTGTTTTTTGCTCAGGAGGCGCGAGATCGATCAGGACGCGGTACAAGTGTTGGCGCGGTACGGGTTTTTGCAAAATGCGCGAAACGGCGTCTCTTGCAGGATCGGCCTCTGCCACGCTGACGTTTGATGTGATCAGCAATATCGCAAGCTCGGGCAATTCTGCCCTAAAGGCACGCGCAAGGTCAAAACCATCAATTTCGCCTTGCATGTCATCAATAATGGCAAGATCAAAACCTGAGTTTAGCTGCGCTATCGCATCCTGATCGCGACCCACAGCGGTGCATTCGACACCAAGCAAAGAGACCTGCTTTTCGATGATTGTCCGAGTTAAATCAGAACTATCGACGATCAAAGCGCGTTCGATAGCGAGTTTGACGATTTCGAGGTCGTCCGCTGGACTGCTCTCAAGTTTGATCTGAAAGCCGAAACAACTGCCGACATTGTCCTCCGACGTGACCCAAATCTGACCATCCATCATTTCAATCAAACGTTTGGTGATCGCAAGACCAAGGCCGGTTCCCTCAAACTCGCGGTTTTTTTCTTCATCGACCTGGTTAAATTCACCAAACACCTGATCAATTTTATCTTCGGGAATGCCGATCCCTGTGTCCTGAACCGTCACGTGCAAATCGCACATGCCGTCCTGATGCGTTCCCGTAACTGAAATCAGGACATGTCCGACTTTGGTGAACTTAACCGCATTGCCGAGAATGTTGGTTAAGACTTGCCTGATGCGCCCCGGGTCACCGACAAGTTGGGTCGGTAAAAACAGATCGTAATCAACAAGCAAGGCGATGTCTTTGTCTTGTGCAGAGGGTTGTAGAAGGCGGATAACTTCATGAATACATTGTTCAAAATCAAAAACCGTAGGCCGTAGTTCCAGTCGATTGGCTTCGATCTTGGAGTAGTCGAGCACATCGTTAATGATGGTTAACAACGCTTCGCCGGAATTTCTGATCGTGTCGACGAATAGCTGCTGTTCACTTTCCAAATTTGTTTCGGCGAGCAAATCTGCCATGCCGACGATACCATTCATCGGCGTGCGAATTTCGTGGCTCATGTTCGCGAGAAAAGCAGACTTTGCGCGATTGGCGGTCTCTGCTTGGTGGCGCGCTTGCTTTAGTTCATTTTCATAGCGGATCGTATCGGTGATATTCAGCGCGAGCGAGACCACATCCCCATCAGGACCGCGCTCATCAATCAGTTTGGCATACATCCCATTCCAGAACCGCAAAACAATGGGTTTGGGGCTGGGAGAGTGCCATCGATCAAGCATCGCGTTGCGCCATGCATGAGCGCTTAACTCTTCAGTATCCACGATCCCTTCTTCAGTCAGAACAAGGAGGATTTCGGGGTATGTGACGCCCGGTTTCATGTCTTCTAGGTCGTCAAAGACATCCAGGTAGGCATTGTTGGCGCTGATCATTTCATTGTCGGAGTTGAAGAACGCAAACCCGTCCCGAATTGTGCGAATGGAGTGCCACAAACGCCGCTCTGCTATCTCTACCTTCTGATGCGCAACGGTTAGATCCGTTTTTACCTGACGATTTTCATCGCGCACATTAGCGACCTCTGCTTCCGTGCGTTCGATACGATCAGACAGCGCGCGGGCGTGTCGCCCTAGCTTGCGATTGGCCGAAAACAATTCGGCCTCTTTCATTTCCAACAACCGTTCGGCCGCGAGTCGAGCACGCCGTTCTTCGGCAAGTTTATGGGCAAGCGTCATTCTGCGGTCACTTGAATCAAGGTTAAGGTTAACGCGACAATCCGCTTAGGAAGTGAAGATTGCTTTAACCCGAGTGCAGAAAACTTGCCAAAAGTGCATCGCGCATGTCACCTTTGCCGTATTATTTTATACCGCTGCTACCCCAAAACCCGAATTTTTTCATGGGTTATGACGCGGAAATTGTCTGA
>NZ_MLCB01000202.1 GCF_001890925.1 Planktotalea frisia | reverse complement strand
TCAGACAATTTCCGCGTCATAACCCATGAAAAAATTCGGGTTTTGGGGTAGCAGCGGTATAGCTCTTCACGCGCTTCGGGCTCTGTCAAATCATGATTTTGTGCGATCACGCGCGACAGCGCGGTTGGTCCAATGCGCGCCTGTTCAAGCGCTTGTTCTGGTGTATGCGGAAACCGCTGCATAAAGGCAGAGAGGTTAAATTTCCAATTCCAAGCAAACTGCGCCCAAGTCATGTAAAACTCCTAAAAAACTGCTCGTTTCAAACAGCTTCTCAGGAATTCGTTAATTTTAGGTTACTGAGCGAAAGTTATTAAGAATTAGCCTTCTTCCCACCACCAAACTTCTGGCAAAAACCCAAGCCAATCGCCGTAAATCGGCAAGGTTTCGGGGTATTTCAACTCTTTCGCATGGGCAATGTTACTGTAAGGCCATTGATATAGCGGGATGAAATAGCGCCCAGCGATCAAAATCCGATCCAGCGCGCGAGTGGCCGCAATAAAATCTTCTTGTGAACGTGCGCCGAGGATATTGTCGATCATTGCTTCTGCCGCGGGCACATTCATGCCCATCCAGTTGCGCCGGCCCGGGCTGTCCACACCTTCGCTACCCCAATAGAGATATTGCTCGTTCCCCGGGCTCAGCGAAAGACCGATACGGTAATACGTCATGTCGAAATCGTAAGTCGCTGTGCGTTCTGTGTATTGAGCATCATCGGTGGTTGAGATCTTCGCTTCGATCCCCAAACGCGCAAGGGCATTAATGTAAATGTCCATAATCGCTTGGTTTTCTTGATTACCTTGGCGCAAGAGCACATCAAAACTCAGCTGCTTGCCACTGGCGTCGACCATCTTACCATCAGCCACAGAGTAACCCGCATCCTGCAGCAGTTTCATCGCTGTGCGGATGTTTTTGCGATTGCGCGCGCTGCCGTCGGACACAGGCAATGTATAGCCCTCAAGAGTCCCCGGAAGCAGGTCATCTTTGTAAGGCGCAAGGAATTCAGCGACTTTGCCGGTCGCGGCGCCTTCTTGCATCCCAAGCACAGAGTTAGAGAAATACGAGCTGATGCGCGGCTGTCTGCCACCTGTCAGCGTGTCGTTAATAAACTCAAAATTGAACGCATGCAAAAGCGCGTCGCGCACGCGCCAATCGTCAAAGGGCGCTTTGCGGGTGTTCATCACGAAACCGGTCATGCCTGTGGGGCGTTGATGCGGAATTGGGGATTTCACCACATCACCACTTTGCACAGCAGGGAAACTATACTGCGTCTCCCACTTTTCTGCATTGTTTTCGCGGCGCATTGTCAACTCGCCCGCTTTGAACGCTTCAAACAAAACTGCGCTGTCGCCGTAAAATTCCATCTTGATCTCATCAAGGTTCATCGTACCGCGTCGGAACGGCACGTCTTTGCCCCAATATTCAGGATTGCGGGTCAACGTGACGGAACGCCCTGCATCCACGTCCGTGATCACATATGGCGAAGAGGCGATGGGAATATCGTCGAGCGTGGAGTTGGCGAAGTCCTTGCCGTCCCATTGTGCTTTCTTCAGGATAGGACGCAGACCTGCGATCAATGCAAGTTCGCGGTTGTCCTCATTAAAGGTGATCCGTACGGAACGCGGCCCAGTTGCTTTGATGCTTTCGATTTTGCCGTAAAATCCGCGATAACGCGGATGACCGATCGTGCCGAGGGTTTCGTAGGACCAAATCACATCTTGCGTGGTCACAGGGCTGCCATCTGAGAACTTTGCCTCCGCGCGCAGGGTGAATTCGACCCACTCGCGATTCGGGCCAGTCTCCACCGATTCGGCCAAAAGTCCGTAAACTGAGAAGGGTTCGCCGTAAGATCGGCCCATTAAACTTTCATAGGCGAGCGAGCGAAGTTGCCAAGGCACAGAGCCTTTTCGGATGTGCGGATTGAGCGAATCAAAACCGCCCACTTCGCCAAAACTAATCTTTCCGCCTTTGGGCGCGTCAGGATTTGTATAAGGGAGGGACACAAAATCATGTGGAAGGGCAGGATCACCATACATAGCAATGCCATGACTTGGCTCTGCACCAAGGCTGACAGGCAATACCGAGAGCGTTAAGATATACGCTGCTGAGCGTAGCTTGCGCGCGAAAAACAGTGATCTCATTTGGTTAACAATCCCTAATATGCTTAGCCTGTGGATAAAAACCGTAACGGGGCTTTCAGGACTATTCAAACTTTTTGCTTGGACTACGGCAACTTAAAGCTTATAAGTAACGCACTGCTCGATAGGTTTCTTGCCTGTATGAAACCTGCCTCAATAACTTAACCCCAGCTTCGTGCTGGGGTTTTTTTTGTGCTATCGCCAGCGGGTCAGAGACATATCACGTTATTGCGCACGATGCTGAATATGCGCTTTTGCCCTTATTTTACGAGTGACCCATGATATGAGTGCGCGCGAAACACGTGTTCAGCTCATATGGAAAGAGGCGCATTATGACACTCGCAGGTAAGACCGCAGTTATCACCGGATCTAACTCAGGAATCGGTTTGGGAATCGCTCGTGAAATGGCGAAAGCGGGCGTGCATGTTGTCTTAAACTCATTCACGGATCGTGAAGAAGATCATGCTATTGCCGCTCAGATCGCCAAAGATCACGGCGTCGAGGCACGCTATATTCAGGCAGATATGTCAAAGGGCGATCAGTGCCGTGCCTTGATCGAGAAAGCGGGCGTTTGCGATATTCTGATCAACAATGCGGGCATCCAGCACGTCGCCCCGATTGACGAATTTCCCGTTGAGAAGTGGGACGCGATTATTGCAATCAACATGTCCTCTGCTTTTCACACAACTGCAGCGGCTTTGCCGATGATGCGCGCTGCGGGTTGGGGGCGGGTGATCAACATCGCTTCCGCGCATGGACTTACAGCGTCACCGTTTAAGTCCGCCTATATCGCAGCAAAACACGGCGTTGTGGGCATGACCAAGTCAGTCGCGTTGGAAACCGCACAAGAACCGATCACTGCGAATGCAATTTGTCCGGGATACGTTTTGACGCCTTTGGTAGAAGCGCAGATCCCAGACACAATGCGCGAGTATGATATGTCGCGTGAAGATGTGATCAAAAACGTGATGCTCAAGCGTCAGCCATCCAAAGAGTTTGCAACAGTAGAACAGCTGGGCGGCACGGCAGTGTTCTTGGCATCCGACGCGGCCGCGCAGATCACAGGCACAACGATTTCAGTCGACGGTGGTTGGACCGCACTATGATTTGACGCGCGCGCGATTTTTCTAAAAAAATCGAGGCTCCTAGACAAACAAACGCCGGCTCAATTGGGCCGGCGTTTGTTTAAGTTTATTTTGAAAGATGAAGAAGAAGGTTACTTCTCAGGGATCAATCCGCGCGGGCTAAAGCGTAGGACCAATAGCAACACAAGTCCCATCGTAAGGAGCCGCATATGAGCCGCGCTTTCTAGTAGATGGGCTTTCAGCGCATTTCCATCCGCCATACCGGACGTCACAATCCCCATCAACCAATGGCCCAAAGGTTCAACCTGGATCCAAAGATACCAAATCAAAAAGCCACCCAAGACCGCACCGATGTTATTGCCAGACCCGCCAACAATAACCATGACCCAAACGAGGAACGTAAAGCGCAAAGGTTGATAGGTTCCCGGGATCAATTGGCCATCCAACGTCGTCATCATTGCCCCCGCGAGACCACAAATCGCGCTCCCGAGGATGAAGACCTGCAAGTGACGCGCTGTCACGTCTTTACCCATTGCTTCTGCCGCAACTTCATTGTCACGGATTGCACGTAACATGCGGCCCCAAGGGCTTTTGAGCGCAAGCTGGAACATGACGAGTAAGACAATCAAAACAACCGCGAATAGAACTGAGTAATTCAGTTTCACAAACAGTGTTGAAGCTTCGATCACATCTAGCCCAAGACCGCTGGCGCGCTCTACAAACGCAGGATCGGCCTGTAGATCGACCTCGTAAGGCACCGGGCGCTGGAGCCCAGCCACATTCTTAACGCCGCGTGTAAGCCAGTCTTCATTCTTCAATATCGCAATAACAATTTCAGCGATGCCAAGTGTTGCAATCGCGAGATAATCAGAGCGCAGCCCCAAAGCCGTCTTGCCTATGACCCAAGCAGCACCTGCCGCCAAAAGACCCCCAACGGGCCAAGAAACGAGGATCGGCAACCCCAGCCCACCGAGGAAACCAGTGGCCGCTGGGTTCACCTTTTCGATCGCGAGAACAGACGGATCAAAGAGCGCGCGAAACAGGAAAAATCCGCCAACAAGGACAGCCAGCAGCGCCAGCGTGCGCGTACGGCTATGAGGTTTGCGCCGCATGATCGTCGTTGCCAGCACAATCGTTGCAACGCCGGTCAAAAGTGCGACGATGACACCAACGCCACCAGCGCTCCAAGCTTCGGTCACCGGCGCATGTGAAATCAGCACGGCAGCCAAGCCGCCAAGCGCCACAAACCCCATGACACCTACATTAAACAGGCCCGCGTAGCCCCACTGCAGGTTGACCCCAAGCGCCATGATCGCAGAGATCAGACACATGTTGATCAAGCCGAGCGCCGTATTCCAGCTCTCTGTCATGCCAGTGTAGAAGAGCAATCCAGCCATTATCGCGAAAAGGCCAATATTTTTCAAAGGATAGATCATACGGCTTTCCCCGAAAACAGGCCTGTCGGCTTGAACAATAATACGATCAGCAAGATCACGAAGGACACCGCAAATTTGTAATCGGTACTCAACAACTGCACCAGCCCAGAGGGTTCAAGCGCATCAGGCATCAAGTAGACAAGCACTTTTTTCCAAGCATATGTGATGGTAATCTCAGAGAAAGCGATAACAAAGCCACCAGCAATCGCTCCAATCGGGCTGCCCAGCCCACCCACAATCGCAGACGCAAAGATCGGCAACAAAAGCTGGAAATACGTGAAAGCTTTAAAGCTCTTGTCGAGACCATAAAGAACGCCCGCAGTCGTCGCCAAAGCCGCCACAATGAGCCAAGTATACATCACCACACGCTCGGGATTAATGCCCGAGAGCAGCGCAAGATCTTCGTTGTCCGAATAGGCGCGCATGGATTTACCTGTGCGCGTGCGGTTCAAAAACCAGAACAGTAAAACCACGACGATGATCGCGGTGATCACGGTAATGCCTTGTGACGTTTTGATCGCCAAACCTTCGCGCAAACCGGTCATCTCTTTGAACTCGCGCGCGTTGATGATGAAGCGTTCGCCATCAGAAAAACGCTGCTCGCCCGGTCCAATCGCAAAGCGCACGAGGCCGTTCATAATGAACATCACGCCCATAGAGACGATCACAAGGATCACAGGTTTCGCTTTCTGCTCGCGGTAGAAACGATACACGAACCGGTCGGTGAAAAGCACCAAAAGCATGCAGCCAAGAATACCAAAGGGCAGGGCGAGCAACGCCGTCGGCAAAGGTCCGAGATTAATCCCGACAGATTGCATCCACCACGTCACAAAGATCGTGAACATCGCACCTGCCGCCATTGTGTCGCCGTGTGCAAAGTTGGAAAACCGCAAGATACCGTAGATCAATGTGACCCCAAGCGCGCCAAGCGCCAATTGGCTACCGTAAGCGATGGCAGGCACAATGACGAAGTTTGACAGCGCGACGATCGCGTTCAGAAAATCAATCATTCACAAGCTCCAAGGTAGCTAATGGCCATAGGACCATCCGCGTAATGCAAAGTGTAGCGCGCCGCGCCACCTTCCGCGATTGTCAGCAAATGGCGCGCGTCAAATGCTCCGCCCGAGAGCGACATCGCACTGCCAGAGCGCACGCCGATCAAGGTGGCATCGCCGATTTCGCTGACCATTGCGACTTCCACCGCCATGTCAGTTGCCGTCAATCCGCCCGCACGCCCTTTGAGATCAAAGGAAAATGTGGTTTCCGCGCAGCTTTCCGCTTCAAAACATTCACTCTCAAAGCGACACATCAAAGCAATCTCGCGTTTCACAGGGGCATTTTGCAACGTGTAAGACCCATCGTCTTCCTGTGCGTTTTGTGCGAACGCAGGCATGACCAGAGAGATCATCAACGCGAGTGGCGCTATGGTATTTTTCAAAACAGGCATGTTCATCCCCCCAAGAAACTCTTGCGCACTTCAGGATTGGCAAGCAGGGCCTTTCCAGTATCCGTAAATCCGTTGCGACCTTGGACCAAGACGTACCCTTTATCCGCGATCTCCAGCGCTTGGCGGGCGTTTTGCTCCACCATCAGGATCGAAATTCCGGTGCGCGCCACCTCAATGATGCGATCAAACAATTCGTCCATCACGATTGGCGACACGCCCGCAGTGGGCTCATCCAGCATTAAAACTTGCGGCTGCGTCATCAGTGCGCGCCCTACGGCAACCTGTTGACGTTGACCACCAGACAACTCGCCTGCGGGCTGAGAACGTTTGTCCTTCAGAATTGGAAACAGCTCATACACCTGCGCCATCGTCTCTGCGATGTCATCACGGCGGATGAACGCGCCCATCTCGAGGTTTTCTTCGACAGTCAACGACGTGAAAATATTCGACGTTTGCGGCACAAAGCCCATGCCCTTGCCGACGCGCGCTTGCGGGGTCAGCCCTGTGATGTCTTCACCATCAAGACGCACGGCACCCGTCCGTAAATTCAACATGCCAAAGACCGCTTTCATCGCTGTCGATTTGCCCGCACCATTGGGGCCGACAATCACAGCAATCTCGCCTTTTTCAACAGCCAAGGTACAGCCGTGCAAGATATCTGCACCTGTTCCGTAACCACCGGTCATATTCTCCCCGATCAGAAACGGCTCAGACATGCTGCTTCCTCTCTTTATAAATATCCCGGGGAGTTTGATCTTTGATCAAATGGGGCAGAGCCCCCACACCGCATGCACACATCATGCCGTTTCCTTATTCTTGAGACCGGTGCCCAGATACGCTTCGATGACTTGCTCATTGGCCTTAATCTCATCAATCGTGCCAATCGCGAGCTCTTTGCCCTCAGCCATCACAACCACCGGATCACACAGGCGTCCAATGAATTCCATGTCATGTTCGATCATGCAAAACGTGTAATCGCGTTCTTGGTTAAGCCGCAAAATCGCGTCGCCAATGGTGTTTAAAAGCGTGCGGTTCACGCCAGCCCCAACCTCATCCAGAAAAACAATGCGCGCATCAACCATCATGGTACGGCCGAGCTCCAACAGCTTCTTTTGCCCGCCAGAAAGGTTTCCCGCCTTTTCGTCACTCAAATGAGAAATCGTTAGAAAATCGAGGACCTCGTCAGCTTTCGCCGCCAATGCGCGTTCTTCCTCAGCAATCCGTTTGCGTCCGAACCAAGTGTTCCACAGCGTTTCACCTGATTGCGCACCCGGCACCATCATCAGGTTCTCACGACAGGTCATGGAGCTGAATTCATGCGCAATCTGAAACGTGCGCAACAGACCTTTGTGGAACAATTCATGCGGTGCCAAGCCGGTGATGTCTTCGCCCGCCATGAACACACGCCCGGATGTGGGCGGCAGTACACCCGCAATCACATTAAATAGCGTCGTTTTGCCAGCCCCGTTTGGGCCCACAAGACCCGTGATCGAGCCTTCGGCAATCTCAAGCGAAGCGCCATCAACAGCATGAAAGCCGCCAAAGTGCTTATGCAGGTTTTCAACCCGGATCACAGTATTTCTCCCATCAACACAGCGTCTTTGCGCGCTCTTGTCAAAAAGCCCTCGCTTTGTCACCCGATTCTACACGGGTCCAAGGATCAATTTGATAGCGCAGCCTATGCACAGCCCGAGGATTTGAAAAGAGCTTACGCCAAGCCAATCAAAAAAACGTCAGGACCTTGGCGCGCACTGGTTTTAGCGCGCGCGGAGTATATGTTCGATCAACACACACAGTTTTGCAAGAGGACCACACAATGCCCCTCAATCGCCGTCAATTCGCTCTTGCCGCTGCCAGCAGTTTGCTTGCGCCTGCTGCTCTCAGGGCTCAAACGCTCAAGATCGAGACAATCGTCAGCGGCCTCGATGCGCCTTGGGCTTTTGGTTTCGCCGCGGGCGGTGTTTTGATCACCGAACGCGATGGTGCATTATTGTGGAATTCGAATGGCGCGCAAAAACGGGTGACCGGTCTTCCTGCCATCGAGGTAGACGGGCAGGGTGGCTTGCTCGATCTTGTGGTCCCGCGCGATTTTACCACGTCCCGCACGATCTTTATGACCTACGCCAAACGCCAGGGTCGTGGCTCTGGAACGGCTGTGATGCGCGCTGAATTTGATCCAAACACTGTTGCGCTTTCCAATGTCACCACAATTTTTGAAATGGCCCAAGGCTCAAGCGGTGGTCGTCACTTCGGCTCTCGCATGGTTGAGGGGCGCGATGGCACGCTCTTCATCACAATCGGGGATCGCGGGGATCGCGAGCAAGCGCAAAACCCGGCAACCCACAATGGCACAATCATCCGCATCACCAAAACTGGTGCAGTCCCCAGCGACAATCCTTTCGTGAACACGCCCAATCATCTTCCTGAAATCTGGTCCTATGGCCACCGCAACCCGCAAGGTCTCGCGCTCGATCTGGATGGCAATCTCTGGAACAACGAACATGGCGCGCGCGGTGGCGATGAAATCAACCAAGTATCCAAAGGGGCAAACTACGGCTGGCCAACTATTTCCTATGGCAAACACTACTCGGGCCGAAAAATTGGCGAAGGTACGAACAAATCTGGCTTAGAGCAGCCTCAACACTATTGGGACCCATCCATCGCGCCCTCTGGTTATCTGATTTACTCAGGCAAGCTGAACCGCGAATGGCGTGGTCATCACTTCGTTGGCAGCTTAAAATTCGACTACATCGCGCGCCTTTCCGGCTCACCTTTGCGCGAAGTCCAACAAATTCAAACAGACGCCACATCCCGCGTGAGAGATATCCGCGAAGCACCCGATGGCAACATCTGGTTCCTGTCGGTGGGGAACGGAACTCTGAATAAACTTCATCTTTCCAAATAAACTTACGCCGTAGGCCAAACGAATTTTCTAGAAAATTCGCGCGCCCCCTAAATCGAAAGTCGTGCGGCCTGCGACCCACGTTCCCGATAGGGCGTAGTGTCATAATGCGCGCGGTAGCACTTTGAAAAATGCGAAGGCGAAGCAAACCCACAAGCGAGCGCGACATTGATCACGCTCATATCCGTCTGCATCAACAAGTTGCGCGCCTTTTGCAAACGCAACTCCATGTAATACCGCTTGGGGGATCGATTGAGATAGCGTCGGAACAAACGCTCTAGCTGACGTGTAGACATGCCAACATCTTTGGCCAACACGGACGGGCTGATCGGTTCTTCGATATTGTTTTCCATCATCTGGATCACAGCGGACAGCTTTGGATGACGCACGCCAATGCGCGTCGGCACCGACAAACGCTGGGTGTCCTGATCGGTGCGAATGGAAGAGTAGATCAACTGATCCGCCACCGCATTTGCCAGCTCTTCGCCATGATCATCCGCAATCAGCTTCAACATCAAATCAATCGAGGATGTGCCGCCCGCAGTCGTCAATCGATTGCCATCGACCACAAACACCGACTTGGTCAGTTCGATCTCATCAAATTCTTCGAGAAAACTATCCTGGTTTTCCCAATGGATTGTCGCGCGTTTCCCGTCCAGCATGCCGGCTTTCGCCATGCAATAAGACGCGGTACATAAACCACCCACCGTCAAACCACGGCGTGCTTCACGGCGCAGCCAGTTCAACAGCTTCTTGCTGGTTGCGAACTGGATATTCACGCCACCGCACAAAAGCATTGTGTCATCGCGCTGCAATTCCGTCAGATCCGAATCCAGCGCGAACTTCGTTCCGGCAGAGCAAGAAACCGTTTCGCCCCCTTCACCCACAAGCGTCCATGAATAGAGATCTTTGCCCGCCAAACGGTTCGCAATCCGAAGACTCTCGAGCGCTGCGGAAAAGCACAAAAGCGTGAAATCGTTGAGCAATACAAAAACGAAACGACGCGACTTGTCGGTTTCAGTCTCGACACTGATCTTTACTTCATCGGGGGTCGTCATAATCTGCAAATCCTGCTGGGCACGGGCGTGCGCATCGTGAGGCGAGCAAAGGCGAAAGTGATTCACGGGATGCAGTGCCAATTTCACCTTGAGCGCATCATATCGACAACGTCAAGAACACCTTTGCGATAACCCGCTGGTCATAGCGCTAACACCGTCTTATACAGCACTTTCGAGACTTTATTTCTTAGGAGAAAACAGATGAGCGATTGGCAGAAATCGGACTGGCGCAACAAGCCACGGATCCAAATGCCCGAGTATACAGATGCGGCGGCATTGGCCGCTGTTGAAGGTCAGCTCTCTGCTTATCCACCGCTGGTTTTTGCGGGCGAAGTGCGCAAGCTCAAATCCCAACTTGCAGCAGCTGCGCGCGGTGACGCGTTTTTGCTGCAGGGGGGCGATTGTGCGGAGAGCTTTGAGCAGTTCAGCGCAGACGGCATTCGCGACACGTTCAAAGTGATGCTGCAAATGGCAATGGTTCTGACATACGGCGCGAAAGTGCCTGTCGTCAAAGTGGGCCGCATGGCGGGCCAGTTCGCCAAGCCACGCTCAGCGAATACAGAAACAATCGATGGCGTAGAATTGCCCAGCTACCGCGGTGATATCATTAATGAACTGGCCTTCACACCTGAAGCGCGCATTCCTGATCCGAAAAAGATGCTGCAAGCATACACCCAAGCGGCCGCAACGCTGAATTTGCTACGGGCGTTTTCCACGGGTGGTTATGCAGACGTACATCAGGTTCACGCATGGACGCTTGGCTTTACCGCTGGTGAGCAAGCCGCAGAGTACCGTGAAATGGCCAACCGCATCGGCGACACGCTTGATTTCATGAAAGCGGCAGGTCTCGATAGCACGCAAGAACCAAACTTGCAGACGGTCGATTTCTACACATCTCATGAATCGCTCTTGCTAGAGTATGAAGAGGCACTTTGCCGTCTTGATAGCACATCGGGCAAATGGCTTGCCGGGTCCGGTCACATGATCTGGATCGGGGATCGCACACGTCAACCAGACGGCGCGCATGTGGAATACGCACGCGGCGTGCAAAACCCGATTGGTTTGAAATGTGGTCCCACGACGACAGCAGATGATCTCAAGGTTCTGATGAACAAGCTGAACCCGACCAACGAGCAGGGCCGCTTGACCCTGATTGCGCGTTTTGGCGCAGGCAACGTGTCCGAGCATCTTCCACGTCTCGTTAAAGCCGTGCGCGAAGAGGGAGCAGAGGTTCTTTGGACTTGTGATCCGATGCACGGCAACACGATCAAATCTGCGTCAGGCTACAAAACCCGTCCGTTTGAAAGTGTGCTGCGCGAAGTGCGCGACTTCTTTGGCGTGCACGCAGCTGAGGGCACGATCCCAGGCGGTGTACATTTTGAGATGACGGGTCAGGATGTGACGGAATGCACAGGCGGCGTGCGCGCTGTCAGCGACGAGGACCTCTCTGATCGCTATCACACAGCTTGTGACCCACGTTTGAATGCGAGCCAGTCTTTGGAACTTGCGTTCCTTGTGGCCGAAGAACTCTCAGCGCGTCGCCAACAGGCGCAGGCGCAAGCAGTTTAACAAAATCTGAACAATACAAAGAAACGCCCTGCATTTTGCGGGGCGTTTTTCGTTTAAACGTCGTTGTCGACGACCAATCGCAGATTTGCGCGGCCTTCGAGTTCATTCACATTACGCGACACATCATCGTGACGCTTTTGGTGAAATGGAACGGTGTTTTCGGCGAAGGCAAAGCTGCGCGTCGTTTCGGGCATGGGCATCGTGGGTTCAAACGGGGTTTCGATCTGGACTGCCTTGGGCGCTTCGCCTGTGACTTCCGTTTGGCGCAGTGAACTCACCTTAAAGCGGCACGGCGTCTTAGGGAGCTCACCCTCTATGTCCAAACAGCCGACAACGCGGGTGATATTCCCTGCAGCGTCGCTCATTGGAAGCAACAGCATACGCGCATGAGAGGCTTTGCGCTGGAACCCACGTCGCGACGTCAAATCAAGAACCACCATGGACGGTCCAGCGAACAGATCATTGATCGCTTCGGCAACGGTATCGCGCGCCATTGGATCAAACAGGGCCGTGATTGGCATGCCGCGCACATCCATGCCGAGCGTGTCGTTCAACACAGATCCAGACACACGAATACGTGCCACACGCGGAGCTACTTTCTCTGCGACAAAGGTCGCCGAAAGCGCGCTTGTGATATCGCGTGGATCAAACTCGCTCCGTGCAGGCATTTGGCGCGTGCCGCGCAGATGTTGCCAGTAGTCATATAGATCAGCGCAGGCCTGGAACGTTGTGCTGCTTTGCGCGCAAGTTGTGTTTTGCAGTTCAACCACATTGTCGACAGAGGGAAGTTCATCTGAAGAAAAGCTGTCAGAAGAAAGCGAAGGGACGTCGGGCCGATCAATCATTGGGCGGTACTGCCTTTGTTCAAATTCAGAGCACCACCCACATATTTGCGGGCAGGTGAATGCTCTTGTTTAAAGGTATCTCAATGGAGGTTACAAATCCCTTAATAGATCAAACTCAGCGAAAAATTGAGTGAAAACTCACCTTGTGGTTAACGCAAAAGTTAACGCGAGATGTCTGCACGCGTCGCAAAACTTGCAGCGCCCCCTCAAATTGGCGTAACTCGCACAGCAAACGAAATGATACGTGACACCGATTGAAAGAGAGACATTGATGGCAAGCACTCAGCGCCTCACATCTATGACCGGCTTTGCCGCGCGCGCCGGACAAGCAGAGGGCTTCACTTGGAGCTGGGAGCTGCGCTCAGTCAATGGCAAAGGCTTTGATCTGCGGTTTCGCATGCCCGATTGGCTTGGCGCGCTAGAGGCCGATTTACGCAAACAGGTCAGCGCCATCGTTTCGCGTGGCTCTGTTTCCTTGAACCTGCGTATTTCGCGCGACGCGGGTGACAATGCGCTAGAGATAAATCCAGAGGCACTGACCCGCGTGCTCGATGCAATTGCACAGATCGAAGATCAAGCAGGCAGCGTCGGTGTGAACCTAACCCCCGCGAGCGCGAGCGATGTGATGAATTTTCGCGGCGTTATGGATGCGCCACAAAACCGAGATGCGAGCAAGGGGTTATTGGCAGCACTGCGGGCTGATATCGCACCACTTTTGGACAGTTTTGATGCCATGCGCGCCGCAGAAGGCGCGTCTTTGCACGCTGTTCTTTCTCGTCAACTTGATGAGGTGGAAACCCTGACCAAAACCGCACAAGCACTGTTGGCCGCGCGCGCAGATGACATGCGTTCCAGTTTTGAAGCGGCCATTGCACGCGTTATGGACAGTCGCGCCGACATGGACGAAGCCCGCATCGCGCAAGAAATCGCTGTGCTTGCTGTCAAATCCGATGTCATCGAAGAAATCGACCGTCTACACGCCCATGTCACCGCTGCGCGTGACCTTCTCGCCAGTGGGATTCCTGTTGGTCGAAAGCTTGATTTTCTGTGCCAAGAATTCAACCGTGAGGCAAATACGCTCTGTTCCAAAGCGCAAAATGCACAACTGACTGAGATCGGACTGGCATTGAAAGTTTTGATCGATCAAATGCGTGAGCAAGTGCAAAATGTGGAGTAAGAAGCTGTGAGTGTGGATCACCAAAGCAACGACCATCAAAACAAGGACCGTCGCGGTCTTTTGATCATTCTGTCGTCGCCTTCTGGAGCGGGGAAATCCACGCTCGCGGGCCGTTTGCGCAAGTGGGATGATAGCGTGCGTTTTTCTGTCTCCGCGACCACGCGCGCGCCACGAGCCGGCGAAGTTGACGGGCAGGACTATCACTTCACTGATGAAACAAGCTTTAAGAGTGCTGTGATCGAAGGCGAAATGCTCGAACACGCCCATGTCTTCGGCAATTTCTACGGTTCGCCCAAAGGTCCTGTTGAGGCGGCGATCAATGCAGGCCAAGATGTGCTATTTGACATTGACTGGCAAGGCGCGCAGCAAATTCGCAATTCTGCACTTGGGCAAAACACCCTTTCCATCTTTCTTTTGCCGCCCTCGATTACAGAGCTTCACCGACGACTTGTGAGCCGTGCAAAAGACAGCGAAGAGATCATAGAGCGGCGCATGTCCAAAAGCTGGGACGAAATTTCACACTGGGATGGCTATGACTTTGTCTTGATCAATGATGATCTCGATCACACCGAAGAACAGCTCAAAACCATCATCACCGCCACGCGCCTGCGTCGCTCACAGCAACCCGATCTGACAGAGCACGTACGCGCTTTGCAAAGCCAATTCGAGGATTTGAAATGACCCTTTACGCCCTTGGTGAGTATCAACCTGTCGTTCACGCTGATACTTGGATCGCACCTGATGCAAATGTCATTGGTCAGGTCGTGATGGAGGAGGGCAGCTCTGTCTGGTTCTGCTCCACCATACGCGCGGATCACGAGATAATTCACATTGGCGCAGGAACAAACGTTCAAGAAAACACGGTTATGCACATTGATCGCGGCTACCCGCTAACCATAGGAAAAGGGTGCACAATCGGGCATAAAGTTATGCTGCATGGGTGCACGATTGGTGACAATTCACTGATTGGAATGGGTGCCACTGTCCTGAATGGCGCTGTGATTGGCGAGAATTGTTTGATTGGCGCGGGTGCGTTGATCACTGAGGGAAAAGTCATCCCCGATGGTTCGCTCGTGATGGGTGCACCGGGCAAGATTGTGCGTCAGTTGGATGAACAAGCGATCCAAGGCCTGCGCGCCTCGGCACTTCATTACCAAGACAACATGCGGCACTTTCGCGACAACATGAAGGCTCTCTAAAATATGCGTAACTCTAAGGAAACCTTGATCCGACCTGTTGGCGCGCCTGAAAGTGTAAGCCGCCCGATTGTGACGCCTTTGAGTACGGCTGTCGCCTTTGCCTCGTCGACACCTGACGAGTTGGATGCGCAATACGAAGGACGCGAGCAAGGCTTTACATATGCGCGCGAAGGGCATCCCAATGCGACGGTTCTGGCGCAACGTATTGATGCGCTTGAAGGGGGCACTGGCGGCATTGTGACCTCATCCGGCATGTCAGCCGTCTTCGCGGCGCTGGCAGGCACGCTGAGCGCAGGCGATCATGTGATCGGCGGTGATCAGCTATATGGGCGTTCTTTGCGTTTAATGAACGAGGACTTGCCGCGCTTTGGTATTGAGACATCCCTAGCAGACCCAACGGATGCAGCTGCATTCGCGAAAGCAATCCAACCGAACACCAAGGCAGTGTTGATCGAAGTTGTCTCCAACCCGACATTACGCGTCGCGGATATGGAGGGGATTGCAGCGCTTTGTGGCGCGCGCGGTCTCACCTTGATGGTCGATAACACGTTTACCACGCCGCGAGGGTATCTGCCGTTGGAAAATGGTGCTGATATCGTTATCCACTCAGTCACCAAACTACTCGCGGGCCATTCAGACGTGACCCTAGGATATGTCGCCGCCAAAGACCCCGCGTTACAAAAAAAGATTTACGATTTCGCGGTCACAACCGGCATGACAGCCAGCCCATTTGATTGCTGGCTCGCCGAGCGCGGACTTGCGACCTTTGACCTTCGCTTTGAGCGCGCGCAGAGCAATGCAAAAGCACTGGCCGATCATCTCGCAGCGCTGCCAGGCGTAAAACGCGTACTTTATCCAACGCGTGCGGATCACCCAGATAATGCACGTGCAGAGGCATTATTGAACGGACAAGGCTGCAACATGGTCAGCTTTGAGATTGCTGGTGGACGGGCTGCTGCAAACGCACTTGCGCGCGCAGCCGAGGGCATCGCCTTCGCACCGACGCTCGGGGATGTGGGCACGACCTTGTCGCACGCCGCAAGTTCCTCGCACCGCGCTTTGACACCCGAAGCCCGTGAAGCGCTTGGCATGAGCGAAGGGTTCTTTCGCGTCTCTGTCGGTCTCGAAGACAGCGCAGCGTTGAACCAAATTTTCACGCAAGCGGTGCAAGCCGCCGCTGCGGTCTAAACATGAAGCAGACAGCGATATCGGCATGGGTCCATGCACTGCCGCTGCCTGCGCTTTTCATCAGCCAAAATCGCATGATAGTGAGTTACAATAAAGCCGCAAAATCTATTTTTAATGAGGGACTTGAGGGGCGAAACTACACCAATACATTAAGACAGCCTACTGCTGTCGATGCGATTGAAACAAGCCTAATACAAAAGTGCGAACAAAACACGCGCATTCAAATCAACACTGATTCAGGTGACGCAACATTTGACGTGCATGTGGCCCACATCGCGCAAGACACACCGGGTGTGTTGGTGACGATGATTGATCGCTCTGAAGGTGAGAAAACAACCCAAGTGCACCGCGATTTTGTGGCGAATGTCAGTCACGAACTCAAGACACCGCTAACGGCGGTCGCGGGGTTTATCGAAACTTTGCAAGGCCCTGCAAAGAATGACGAAAACGCCCATGAGCGGTTCTTAGAAATGATGGCTGAAGAAACGGGCCGCATGAACCGTTTGGTCAGTGATCTTTTGTCGCTTAGCCGCGTTGAATCCCAAGAACGACAACGTCCTCAGCAAAAAATTGCTTTGGATCAATTGTTGAGCACGACAGTTACCCATGTTGCGCCGTTGGCCGCCAAACACCGGGCAGATATCCAGCTCGAGATGAGTGCGGAATTGCCCGTGGTCTTGGGGCAAGGCGATCAGTTGCGACAGGTGTTTAGCAACTTGATAGACAATGCGATCCGCTATGGCGGGCAGGGCGTGAAAATAACGATCGAGGCTACGGTCGTCGCGCATGATCCAAGACTGCGTTGTCGCGCAATCAAAATTGCGGTGCGTGATGCTGGGCCCGGGTTCGATCCGATCCACATCCCACGACTCACCGAGCGGTTTTATCGAATCGACGGTCACAGGAGTCGCGAAAAAGGCGGCACAGGGCTCGGACTTGCGATCACAAAGCACATCATTGCGCGCCATCAAGGACGTCTGGAAATAAAGAGTGTTCCAGCGCAAGGCTCTGAATTCACTGTTATTATTCCGACGGCATGAGTTTAAAAATATCATCTGCTAGTCGTTGTCATGAAACTGTTACACAGCTGTCACAAAAGCTTATCCGAGCGCGCATAGAACGTAGGTACTTTTTGTTAATTATACCGCTGCTACCCCAAAACCCGAATTTTTTCATGGGTTATGACGCGGAAATTGTCTGA
>NZ_MLCB01000201.1 GCF_001890925.1 Planktotalea frisia | reverse complement strand
CCCGATTACATCTTAGCTGAGCCACAAACCTGTCCGAATTAGTAGGACCACTTCAAAACAGTCGCATGGTTCGAAAGTCAGGAGTTTGGCGTTTGGCAATATCGAGACGTCGTAGTAGTGCCTCAAGACACTGACGGAATGTCTAACAATCGTGTAGTTCGTGCGACCTATAAGCATTTGGAAAAAGACAAAAGCACCACGATATTAGGCCAAATAGTGCGAAGTTTTAAGTTGTCTTTCCGTGAGTGGATCTTGTTTGATCATTCAGGCGAAATTAGTATAATCTACTCGTCCAGTACACAGATAGCTTCGCTAAAAATAAGCGGGCTAGCGGGGCCGTAGAAAACGTCACAGCAGATGGCGCCTTGGCATTTAGATCGTACGCAAATAACCATCTATAAAATAGCGGCGCTAAAACCTGATAAGTCGCGATATGTTAACTCTCATTATATTGTCTCATCGGGGTACAGAAACAAACCGCACAATACCGTTGTGAAGCTCAAGCCTTTTAGCAGGCGCGCAAGAGTACCGTTCGTTTTGTGGATGTATTTGGCAAACATAAAGCGCCTCAGATATACCGACAAGTCCGCCACCCCAAAGGGCTCACGCTCGCCTGCCGAAATCTTACCGTTTCCCAAAGACTAGAGAGTTTGCACAACTTCACCGACCGTCTTTTGCATACGTTTGACAACCACGTCAGGCATCTCAAACTTCAGCCCGCAGACCCAAACTCGAACCATGCTTGCTCACTTGCATCCAAAAGCCCACCCATACGACTTTGATACATCGACACGCTCGCGTCGTTCAAAACGCCTTCCCACTTGTTGCTCGTTCCGCTCTCGAAAAACTGGGCGTTGTCCTTCCAGATCCCGCGATCCGCAGAGGGCGCGTATTTGGCGGCGTTGGTCTTCATCTTGGAAAACGTCGCGGCGGAGGTGATAGCATCGATCAACTCATCGTAATGAGCGCATTTCAATGCGTCGGACACTGCGGACACGGTGTGTCGCAGATCGCGGGTCATATCGGCGTAGTGAAAGATGTGGATGTTGGAAAGCGCGCGCCATGTCGCAAAGCTACGGTAGTGCACCACGAGACTTTCCAAGGAATCGCCAATATCTTCGGTCAATGAGGTCGGCGTTTGAACCCACGTCTGGAAAGCGTCGTTAACGTCTTGGGTCACAGGCGGGCTGGCGCTTTTGCCTTTCCGGTTCTTGGTATGGTTCAGCCCTGAGAAATACGCATCAATCGGGTGTCGATAGACGGCCAAATAGATGCAGGTGTCATCGTATGTGATGCCGTCCAGCGGTGTATGTGTTTTGATATATCTGCGGTGGGTCTGCGCCGCTAAAAACTCTAACAAGGCGTCTTGATCGTTGAACGCACTGTCAAGCCAGCGCGACGTCGTACCATTGCCGGGGTTCACGGATGGGTCACCAAAGATCAACATGCCGCAAATGGTTTGCATCCACGTGGTGCCGCATTTGGGGGGTGTGCAGACAAACACATCGCCAGAGCGTTGCTCAAACCGGTCCCACACTTGCGAAACGCTGGTGTGGGAGTTGTATTGGCGTGTGCGCTGGGGCCGAGACATCGTCATAGATGGAATTCCTTTGGGCGCATGTTTCTATCTGCGGTTATTGAGGCGACGGGCGCTTATCATTAGCGGTGACCCCAGTCTTCTGGATCATCGGAATTGTTAGGCGACAAGCCAATAATGTCGCCATCTGTATTGACGCCCAGCCCCAGAACAGTGCGGTTGGCATAGCAAAAATAGGCAGTCACTTGGTTGATCTCCAAAATCTCACCGTCCTCTAAGCCCGCAGCGCGTAACGTAGCGACATCCGCTTCAACCATCGCAGCGGGTTCTACCGTCAGCTTGCGCGCATAGATCATGCCTGCGATCTGACGCGTATCCAGGGGCGCAGTCTCAACCGCATCCGCCTCAATCGTCCTGCGCAACGCATCAGAGCGCGCATCATCCGCCACCAAACGGCGCATCCCTTGGAAATGATGTTCTACGCAGTACTCGCAACCGTTCAGCGACGACACATAGACGCCTATGCATTCCAAATACCACTTGGGCAGGGTGTTGCCCGTATGATGCAGGCAGTATTTATACATCGCCATATGCCCCTCCATCGAGTGAGGGCGCAGAGAGTGGGACAGCATGATGTTATCGACGTTGTTGTCCGGCCCCTTCACGCGGTCATAGAGCTTGCGCAACTTGCTTTTCGAGGCCTCGTAACTGATCGTGTTAATCCAGGTCATGCGCGTGCTCCTTATTGCAGTGGTTGGACATTGGCGAAACGGGGCGCGCAGATCAAGGATCACATCTTCCCCCCCTGCCCCTGCTCTGTCATACTGCGCGCCAACACGCGCATAAAAAGAAGAGCAGCAGCCCCATGACCGACCTTTTGTCCGGCCAAGAGCCGACCGACTACGATGCATCCTCTATTGAGGTGCTTGAGGGCTTAGAGCCCGTGCGCAAGCGGCCCGGCATGTATATTGGCGGCACAGATGAGCGCGCATTGCATCACCTTGTGGCCGAGGTTCTCGACAATTCCATGGACGAAGCGGTGGCGGGTCATGCGAGCCGTATCGAAGTTGAATTGCTGTCCGATTATTCCATGGTGATCCGCGACAACGGACGCGGCATCCCGATTGATCCGCACCCCAAATTCCCTGACAAATCCGCGTTGGAAGTGATCCTGTGTACGCTCCACGCGGGTGGTAAGTTCTCTGGCGATGCATACGAGACATCCGGCGGTCTGCACGGCGTTGGCGCATCGGTTGTGAACGCTCTGAGCGATTCTATGGTTGTGCAAGTGGCGCGCAACAAAGAGCTGTTCGAGCAACGCTTCTCTCGCGGTATCCCGCTGGGTCCTGTGGAAAAGATCGGCGCAGCCCCCAATCGTCGCGGAACGACGGTGACCTTTCACGCGGACGAGCAAATCTTTGGCTCGCATCGTTTCAAACCTGCGCGCTTGTTCAAATCGATCCGCTCCAAGGCTTATCTCTTCTCCGGCGTCGAGATTCGCTGGAAATCCGAAATCGACGATGGCGAAACGCCAACGACTGCCACCTTCCACTTCCCCGGTGGTTTGTCGGACTATCTCATGGAAACCCTTGGGAAATCGTCAACTTACGCGGACAAACCGTTCGCAGGCGTTGTGGACTTCAAAGAGAAGTTCAACACGCCGGGCAAGGTCGAATGGGCGATCAATTGGACCCCTGCACGCGACGGTTTCATCCAGTCCTATTGTAACACGGTTCCCACGCCCGAGGGCGGCACGCATGAGGCGGGTTTTTGGGCGGCGATCCTCAAGGGCATGCGCGCGTACGGCGAACTTGCCAGCAACAAAAAGGCGGCGTTGATCACGCGCGATGACCTTACAACAGGCGGCTGCGCGTTGGTGTCTTGCTTCATTCGCGAGCCAGAGTTTGTGGGCCAAACCAAGGACCGTTTGGCGACTGTCGAGGCTGCGAAACTGGTTGAGGGCGCGGTGCGCGATCACTTTGACAACTGGCTCGCGGCGGATACCAAATCCGCAGGCGCGATCCTAGATTTTCTGGTGCTGCGGGCCGAAGAACGCCTGCGCCGGCGCGAAGAGAAAGAGACCCAGCGCAAGAGCGCGACCAAGAAGCTGCGCCTGCCCGGCAAACTGGTGGATTGCTCCTCCAAAACCCGCGAGGGCACGGAGTTGTTCATCGTGGAGGGTGACTCGGCTGGAGGCAGCGCCAAGATGGCGCGCGACCGCAAGACCCAAGCGCTTTTGCCTCTGCGGGGCAAGATTTTGAACGTGCTTGGCGCCGCCTCTAGCAAGATCGGCACGAACCAAGAGATCAACGATCTAACCCAAGCGCTTGGCGTCGGCCTCGGGACCAAATTCAACGTCGATGATTTGCGTTATGACAAGATCATCATCATGACCGACGCGGACGTGGACGGCGCGCATATCGCGGCGCTTTTGATGACCTTCTTCTTCACCCAAATGCGCCCGATGATCGATACGGGCCATTTGTATCTGGCCTGCCCGCCTTTGTTCCGTCTCACGCAGGGGGCCAAGCGAGTGTACTGCATTGATGAAGCAGAGAAAAATGCGCATCTGGACAAGGGCATCGGCGGCAAAGGCCGCATTGACGTATCCCGCTTCAAGGGTCTGGGCGAAATGGACGCAAAGGATCTGAAAGACACCACGATGAACCCCGCGACCCGCAAGCTGATCCGCGTGACGATTGACGAGGATGAACCGGGCGAAACAGGGGATCTGGTGGAGCGTTTGATGGGCAAGAAGCCTGAGAAGCGGTTTGAGTATATTCAGGCGAACGCTCAGTTTGTTGAGGAGTTGGATGTTTGAGTGAAGAAATTTGCGAAAATCACGAAATGGAGAGGCGAATTTCGAGACTTGCGGCTGACCGACTTTTTAAGCCAGCCGATCAGGACTATGTCACTTCTCGTTTACTTTATCATCACGGTATGTCGCGGCAATTTTTCTGGTCGGCACTTCAATCCCTCGAAAAGTACTTAAAATGCGCGCTGATTTTGAGAAATCTATCCGCTAGGGACGGCCATAATCTTAAAAAATTATTTGCAAAGCTGCGTAACTATCCAGAAACTGAGCCACTTCCAGCTGTGCCTCACGAACACTTAGAACCAATCCTTGGAAACCAATTTGATCAGCCTTCCATAGAACAGGTCATTTTGAAAATTGATAGATTTGGCCATCCCAAAAACAGGTATGGAGAGGGCTTCATCGATTGGAATATCAGAGATCTAATAGCTTACGATTATGCGATACTTTGGGCTAGAAACCAATGCCTGAGGAATTCAAGATTTGGCTTCCCATACTTATTAAGAACTGCGCCTTCTGGTGTGAATCGCTTTTCTTCAGTGGACATCGACAATGATCTTGAGCCTTCACTTAGATTCAATAACTTTGCCTTTTTCCCTGATGGGGAAATTGCTCAAGGAAAAGGGGCGGTAATTTGGATAAATCCATCGCCCCAGCACGAGCACGAATTATCCAACCCAAATAGTGCAAGATACCGCATTGCTACGAATGCGGAAGAAAAATTCAAAAGCTATCTCTTCAAACCTAAGACTCAGGACAAACATCTTTGCAAAGAATGCGGAACAAGGGTTCATAGTTAAAACTACGGATAAACAATCCAAAAGATGGCCAGCGCCAGACCAGTGGGCAGGCGCTCCACAGTCCGAACTACTCACTTTATCCCAGCAAAACCCCACCCCAACCACGGGAATTGCAAACCTTGCAAAAGCGCCAGCCCTAGCGGCTGGTCTGGCGCTGGCCGGGCATCTGCGATGCTATTCCGGCCATGAAGGCGCATGATTGCAAACCGCGCGTCCCTAAACGTAAGCTGCGTGGTATCACGCCCTGGGCTCCGCCCGTTCGATTGCCAAACCATCCCCCAGATGGTTTGTTATTCACAATCGAACCCCCACCGGAAAAATCAAATGACCCCACAAGACGCCCAAGCCTTCCTAGATGAAAATTTCGCGCCTTGGGTGCGGGCACTGGACCTGACCTTCACCGACCTCGGCCAAGGCACGGCAACAGCCACCATGCCGATCACAGATCAAACCACCCGCATGGGCGATATCCTCTCAGGCCAAGCGCTGGCCGCAATGGCCGACACCATCATGGTCTTCGCCTGTTTCGCGCATTACGGAGAGGTGAAACCCGTCGCAACAACCAACCTCGACACCGTCTTTCTGCGCCCCGGCGTCGGCACGCATATCCGCTGCGAAGCAGAGGTCGTGCGCGCGGGCAAGGCGCTTTTGTTCACCAAAGCCACGATGTTCGCAGAGCCGTCAGGCAAAGCCGTCGCGACAGCCACGGCGACGTTTTATTTGGCCTAATTATTTAATCTGAATGCTCTCTAGATAATCCGCCAAAGCGACCAAAGGCGCAGGGGTCGGCGTGCCCACGCCCTCGCCCGTTTGCATGATCACCATGCGCCCTTTGAGCTTGTCGCCAAACTCTGGCATTGCGCCGCTGAAATGCTCACCGCGCGCGAAGCCATCCATAGTGGAGACCACATAATTGCGTGGAAAAACACCGCCGTTGTTGGCGCTCAGGGCGGTCAAATCTGGGGGCGGCATGAACAAATGTTGCGCCATTTTCCCATCGCCCTGCCCTTTGCGACCATGACAGGCGACACAGTTTTCTGCAAACAGACGCTTGCTATCAGGCAAGTCCGCGCTTGGTTCGCGGCTTTGCACACAAGCCCCAAGACCTATCCCTATGATCATCAAAAACCATGTCTTTTGCATGCTCGTCTCCCTCTTTGTTCAGGATCAGCTTGCACCAATGAGCGCGGCGTGCCTTGATCTAGCGCAATGGACTGACAGAAAGGCGCGCAGTGATGCCCACATCCACCTATGCGATCACGATGCTGTTTGCGGGCATTGGCATCCCGATCCTCGCGGCCTTGAACGCCGCTTTGGGAGGGCGGATTGGCTCGCCCGTGGCCGCGTCCGTGGTGCTGTTCGCGATTGCGTTTTTAAGTG
The DNA here is from genome assembly GCF_001890925.1 of Planktotalea frisia. Taxonomy (GTDB): domain Bacteria; phylum Pseudomonadota; class Alphaproteobacteria; order Rhodobacterales; family Rhodobacteraceae; genus Planktotalea; species Planktotalea frisia. Next base: position 60,698 of record NZ_MLCB01000201.1, on the reverse strand, counting down.
CTGCGACGGTCTATGCGACGGGCTTGTTCAAACCCACAGGGAGCCTATTGGCCGCGCCTAAACATCTGTTCCTCGCAGGTGTGTTGATCGCGTTTTACGTGCTCTCAATCACGTTTATCGCACCCAAGTTTGGCGTGGGAAATGCGGTGTTCTTTGTGCTGCTCGGCCAGTTGATCAGTGCTGCGATGATTGATCATTTCGGGCTGTTCGGCGCGCAAATAAACCCGCTCTCGATGACAAGAGCGGGTGGAGTTTTGTTAATGACTGTAGGGGTTTATGTGACCCAGCAGGCTTAATTCAGCACCAAATTCGACATTTGTGCGCGAATGGCAGTGTCAGTGTCATCGCTGTCGGCGGTGATCGCAAAGCCAACCACGGCCCCCGGGGTTCCTCCAAAGGCGCGCTTGTAATCGCTCACAAAATCAACACTTTCGCGGTGATTTCCTGTGCCTGCATCGCGCAAGATCACCGTTTTGCCGACACCGCTTGAATAGGGGCTATCAAAGACCTTGCCACGCCCGTGCGCGCCACCCCATGTGTAGACCAAAATACGTGCGGTTTTGGCTTTGAAAAGGCGTCGCAGGCTTTTGCCTTTGAACTGTAGCGCCTCGTCTTTAGACATGAAGATCATGTAAAAAGAGAAGTTGCGATCATCGCCGCCCTTTTTGTGCAAATCAGTCGCTGGGACGGATTGATCCACGCGCCAACGCCATGCGGCTTTGGTGCTGCTCCAAGCGTTCTCGGGCAGGCGCAGATACGTCATCGACACAGACGCATCGGACTGAATGCCAAGGGTGCCACCGCCAAAGCTGTACTTGTTTTTGGAGAAGAGCGAGAATTTCTGCTCTTTCCATGAATTGTTAAACGAAATCTGCTCTGCCATGACAGCAGGAGCGGTGATCAGCGAGGCGGCAAGCGCCAGTGAGAGTAGTTTTTTCATAAATCAGTATGTGACGCAGGCCACGCTCACTTTCATCACACGTCTGCGTGAGCAGGTCCGTTTGAGAGGGCAATCATCTGTTCCCAAAGTGCTTCTGGTACATCGACTGGGTCTTTGAGTTGCTTGTTTTGGCCCGGCATCCGTGCCCCTTCGTTCTCTGCGGTGGCGTCGCTGACTTGGCTCAAACGGTCAAAGAAAGCAGGGCTCGCGGAGGGATCAATCAGCATGAAGAATTGGCCTAAACCATGTGGTTCGCCCTGCGGTGCTTTGAGCGGTTTCACATCGCGGCTTGCAACGCCGCCTGTCATGCCTGCCGCAAGCATTTCGACCATGAGGCCGAAACCCCAGCCCTTATAGCCTTGTTCCAAACCACCAAGGGAGGTGAGCGAACCTGTTAGGGCCGCCTCGGGATCGGTCGTTGGATTGCCCTGCGCATCAACAGCCCATCCAGAAGGGATCGCTTCGCCTGCGGCTTTGGCCATGGTGATACGTCCAAGCGCGACAGTTGTGGTGGATTGATCGAACGACATCGCGATGTTGCCATCTGCGCTTGGGACGGCGCAAGCCATAGGATTTGTACCAATCACGCGGGTCTTGCCACCTGGGGGGGCAACGATGGGCGATGCGTTGGTCATGCAGATGCAGATCATGCCCTGACGCGCGGCTTTTTCGGTGAAATACCCAAGCGCGGTACAGGTATGTGCACGGTGGATCGCGACGCTGACCATGCCTGTTTCCTTCGCCGCAGCGATCGCCATTGGCAACGCGCGCTCGAACGCAGGTTGCGCGAAGCCGTTGCTCGCATCTACCTCGATCCGAGAAGCCAAGGGACGTGTGACAACTGGCTCGACAGTGCCACTCACGCGGCCACTTTGCAGTTGTTGGCAATAACTCTCGACGTAATAGAGACCGCAAATTCGATTGCTGCGCGTTTCGGCCCACGCCACAGCATCCGCCATTTCGGCGGCGATCCAGTCATTCGCGCCATGTGCGCTCAGCGCTTGGCGCGTGATTTCTTCGATCTCGTTTACAAAAATGTCTGGCATAGCGCGCGTGTCCTTCGGCTGGTCTGGCCGGACGGTGCGCAAAGCATCCCTGCGCGTCAAGCGCTTTCCTGCCAGGTTAAAGGGTGCGCGTATCGACAAAACTGATGAGAGACGCATCCACCGCTTCCGTCAGGCCAGCAAGTTCAATCCGGCTGCCGTCAGAAAGCTCCAGAATGACACCATCAGTGGCAATCGTTTGCCGTTCTAGCGTTGGTGGTTCGTCGCTTTGATGCTCGACAACTACCACGTCCTCGCTGGTGTCAAAATCAGTGACCAAAGCACGCTCGCTCATCGTGGCAAGGCGTACGAACGTATCAGCCCCTGCGCCGCCCGTCGCAACATCAGTGTTCTCTAGGTTCAAACGGTCATCGCCCTCGCCCCCTAGAAGCGTATCGGCTGCGCCATCGTCCTGACTATTGATCGTGCCACCAAAGAGCACATCGGCCCCTTCGCCACCCGAAATTTGGTCGACTCCAAGCCCACCCTCAATCGTGTCATCACCCAAGCGTCCATCAATCGTATCATCGCCTGCTTCGCCATCAATCGTATCTGATTGCAACGAGCCAAAAATGCTCTGATTGCCCGTATCCGTCTCGTCAATGACTTCTACGCCGCTCTCTTCGTCACTTTCGGCAGCGTCTTGCGTCTCTTCCGAGCTGTCGTCCACAGTTTCTGTTTCAGTATCTGCTTCATCGCTTGGCGTCTCTTGCACGGCTTCATCGAGCGGATTATTGGCGTCCTCACCGGGCGCGACAGGGTCTGCTTCGGGAACGTCAGGCTCTGCTTCGGGTTCTTCGCCGACAGGATCAATCAAAATTGCGCCGAACAAAGTCAACGAACTCAACAAGATAATCATCATCGCGGACATGGCAGACCCCTCTTTCGCAAAATGCGTCAGAGCGGAATTACCCTTTCAAATTGTCGAAAATTGGACGAAATAACGCCCTAAAGCGTAACGAGAGCGCCATCATCCAAGCGCAGCTGACGATCCATCCGCGCTGCGAGATCAAGGTTATGGGTCGCAATCACCGCAGAAAGGCCCGTGCCACGCACCAGTTCCATCAAGGCTGCAAACACCTGATCAGAGGTCCCGGGATCAAGGTTACCAGTTGGTTCATCCGCCAGCAAAAGACTCGGGCTATTCGCTAAAGCACGACAAAATGCGACGCGTTGTTGTTCGCCTCCAGAAAGCGCCGCAGGACGGTGCGCGGCGCGGTGCGCGACACCCACGCGGGTCAGCAAATCTTGCGCATGCGCTTCAGCTTTTGCAGCAGCCACACCGTTGGCGAGTTGCGGCAACACGATGTTCTCAAGCGCTGTAAATTCAGGCAGCAAATGGTGGAACTGATACACAAAGCCTACATCCTCGCGCCGGATCGCCGTGCGTTTGCGATCACTGAGGCCTGTGACGTCCTGCCCTGCGATTTTGACCTGGCCTGTGTCAGGTGTGTCCAGCAGTCCGGCAATATGCAAAAGCGTCGATTTGCCCGCACCAGAGGGGGCCACAAGCGCGACAATTTCGCCTGCTTTGATTTTCAGGTCGACGCTGCGCAAAACGTTCACTCCATTCTCTTGGCCGACGTTATAATTCTTGGCAATATTGCTGAGTTCTAAGGTTAAATCACTCATAGCGCAGCGCCTCCACAGGGTTCATACGCGCCGCGCGGCGGGCGGGAAAAATGGTAACAATGAACGACAGGCCAAGCGAGAGCATAACAGCCGTCATTACATCCTCGAACCTGAGTTCAGCGGGCAAACGATAGAGACCGCGAATTTCGGGATCCCAGACACCACCACCCGCAATCGCGTTCACGAATGAAAAAATCGGATCGATATAGAGCGCAAAAAGGCAACCCAATATGACGCCCAGCGCGGTGCCAATAAGTCCTGTAAACGCACCACAGATAAAGAAAATGCGCAGGATCGAACCTTCGCTCAGACCCATTGTGCGCAAAATCCCAATGTCGCGCCCTTTGTTTTTCACCAGCATAATAAGGCCGGACACAATATTCATTGCCGCGACCAACACGAGGATCGACAGGATGATGAACATCACATTGTCTTCGATTTCGAGCGCGCGCAGGAATCCACCAGAAGCATCTGTCCACGTCCAAAGCTGCGTGCGATCCCCGCCTGCGCGCAGAATGGCGAGTTGCAGGTCATCAATCGCTTCGGGTTGCTCAACCATAACTTCGATTTCGTCCGCAGCCCCTTCGCGGTTGAAGAAGCTTTGCGCTTGCGCAAGGGGCATGTAGACCCGCGTGCGGTCGATATCCGCGCGGCCCGCTTTGAAGATATACATGACCTCAAATGCTTTGATCCGCGGGCTGGTGCCAAAGGCCGTCTTTACACCGTTGGGAGAGATAAGTTTGATGCGATCCCCACTGGAAACGCCAAGTTCACGTGCCACACCAGAACCGATTGCGATCCCTTCCGCGAAACGATTGATGTCACCAAAGGCTTCTTCAGGATTGGCCACATTCGGGATGGTTTTCAGGTTCGCAGCAGTGATTCCGTAGATCTCAACACCCGCGTTGCGCCCACCTTTGTTGCCCATGACTTGCCCACGCACCAGCGGCGCGGCACGCGTCACCCCGTCCACACCGCGCAGACGTTCAGCCATCGCGTCATAGTCATATATTTTGCGATCAAGGCGGCCAAATTCATCCACCTCAGCGGATTTATAAACCGTCACATGCGCGTTGGTGCCAAGGATGGTTTGCACAAAATCGGTGCGAAACCCAGAGCGCACGGACAGCGTCGCAATCAGAGCAAATACAGCCAAGGTGATGCCGATCAAGCTGATCCAGGTCATCACGCTCACGCCGCCCTCGGCACGTTTCGCGCGCAGGTAGCGCCAGGCGATCATCCACTCGAAACGCGCGAAAGGCATGGGGGTTTTGGTTTTACTTGGTGTACTCACGGCTCGAGCCTCCCTTTGGTGGGATTGTTTATGCGTCAGAGGTGCGCTGGAACAGCACAAAAGGCAAGCGCAGCAGCCAAATCAGCGCAGAAAACAGCGCCAGACCGCTTAGAAATCCGACCAGAGCAAAGATAGCGCCCTCGAAAGTCACCGGCATCGCAGGTTTGTAATTCTCCCAGACGCGTCCAGCCAATTCGCTATCGCTAAAGCGCGTGGCGTAACGCGCGCGGCTAAAGGGGCCAAGTCCTTGCATCTGCTCTAGATCGTTCGTGAAGCGTTCGTGCCGCTCAATCGTGCGCACCATCGTATCGGCGCGCGCGGCCCCCATCTGACCGCCTTGCGCAAGATCCACCAGCGCAGCTTCGCGGCTCAGATCTAGGCTTGCAGCGTCGGCGTCAAACTCATCCATGAAACGGGATAACTCATCCACTGCCCCACCAAGGCGCTGCACATATTGCTGCGAATACTCGGGAAATTGCGACACGCCAGCCGCGCCAGTCAAACCAGCGGTTAAGGCAAGCGCGCGCGTCAGCATCGGTTACAGCCCCTCGTAGATCGCCGCAATCTTGGCGATGGCCTGCTCAGGGCTCATCTCTTCACTCTCGCCTGTGCGGCGCGATGTGACTTCAACAACACCATTCTTGAGCCCACGTGGACCCACAGTAATGCGCCACGGCAAACCGATCAAATCCATCGTCGCGAACTTACCGCCTGCGCGTTCTTTGCGATCATCATAAAGCGGATCAAAGCCCAGCGCAGTGAGACTGTCATAGAGCGCATCACATGCACCGTCCGCTTCTTCGTCACCCTGCTTGAGGTTCACAATTCCGCAATGGAACGGCGTCACACCTTCGGGCCAAATAATGCCATTGTCGTCATGGGACGCTTCGATAATTGCACCCAAAAGGCGTGAAACACCAATGCCGTGGCTGCCCATATGAAGCGGCACTCGCTGGCCTTCCTCATTCTGAACCATAGCGCCCATCTTTTCGGAATACTCAGTGCCAAAGTAGAAAATCTGCCCCACCTCAATCCCTCGCGCCACGCGGCGGCGTTCTTCCGGCACTTCGTTGAACGTGGCTTCATCATGGGTTTCGTCCGTGCGCGCATAGCGGCTGGTGAACTCTTCCATGACCGACTGACACGCAACCTTGTCATCGAAATCAATTGCGCGATCGCCAAAGCTGAGATCGGTAATCTCGCTGTCATAAAATACTTCGCTTTCGCCCGTATCCGCTAACACGAGGAACTCATGTGTGTAATCGCCACCAATCGGGCCACTGTCCGCGCGCATCGGGATGGCCTGCAGACCCATACGCTCATAGGTGCGCAGGTATGTAACCAAGTGACGGTTATACGCATGCAATGCGTCTTCCTTGGTTAAATCAAAGTTATAGCCGTCCTTCATCAGGAATTCGCGGCCCCGCATCACACCGAAGCGCGGACGCACTTCGTCGCGGAACTTCCACTGGATGTGATAAAGCGTCAAAGGCAAGGACTTATAACTGCCCACAAAGTTGGCGACCATATCCGTGATCAGCTCTTCGTTTGTGGGACCATAGAGCATCTCACGATCATGACGGTCCTTAATGCGCAACATCTCAGGGCCATAAGCATCGTAGCGCCCGGACTTGCGCCACAAGTCAGCGGACTGCAAGGTGGGCATCAGCATCGGAATGTGCCCTGCGCGCTGCTGCTCTTCGTGCACAATATTTTCAATCTTGCGCAACACTTTGAACCCCAGAGGCAGCCATGAATATATCCCCGCAGAGGATTGCTTGATCATCCCTGCACGCAGCATCAAACGGTGGCTGACAATCTGCGCATCCGCAGGGTTTTCTTTCAGGATCGGCAAAAAATAACGGCTCAGGCGCATGGGATCTCTCTCGAGGTTAACTCAGATTTCCACCCGTTTAGGCGTTCAAAGCAAAACCAGCAAGCCAAGCCCCTTCATCTTTCCAAATAAACTTCGGGGGAGTCTCAGCTTGCTGAGGCGGGGGCTGGCCCCCATCTGCCCTTGAAACCCATGTCCGCATAGGCGATGTCTAGAAACACCAAATCAACAGAGGCGCGCATGGCACTTCCTGTCAAAGATCAGATGAAATACTGGGGCATTACCACCGCAATCTTTATGATTGTGTTGTGGTATTTAGGCGATGTGATCCTGCCCTTTATCCTTGGTGGCGCCATTGCTTACTTCCTTGATCCTGTTGCGGACAAGTTAGAGCGGCTTGGCTGCAGCCGCGTTGTTGCCACAACAATCATCACCTTGGTAGCGTTGGTCATTTTCGTGTTGATGGTTTTGCTCGTTGTTCCGACTTTGATCAACCAAGCCATTGCTTTGTTTGATATTGCCCCGCAACTTTTCCGAGACCTTCAGGCGTTTTTATCCGAGCGTTTTCCCGATTTGATGGATGAAGGCTCGACGCTGCGCCAATCTCTGACGGGGATCGGCGAGACGATCCAATCAAAGGGAGGCGAATTGCTGAGCACAGTGCTCTCGTCCGCGTCTTCGATCATCAATATCGTTGTGCTTTTCTTGATCGTACCGGTAGTCGCTTTCTATTTGCTGCTTGATTGGGACAATATGACTGCCCGCCTTGATACGTTGCTACCGCGCGATCATGCGCCCACAGTGCGCATTTTGGCAAAGCAAGTCGATCAAACCCTAGCGGCCTTCATCCGCGGCATGGGCACAGTCTGTCTCGTGCTAGGCACCTATTACGCCATCGCGCTGATGCTCGTCGGGCTGCAATTTGGTCTCGTTGTTGGCTTCATTGCAGGGTTGATCACCTTTATCCCATATGTTGGCGCGCTTATCGGTGGGGCCTTGGCGATTGGGTTGGGGCTGTTCCAGTTTTGGGGTGATTGGGTTTCACTTGGCCTCGTCGCGGGTATTTTTGTTGTCGGACAAGTGTTGGAGGGCAATGTGTTGACCCCCAAGCTGGTCGGCAATTCCGTTGGCCTGCATCCTGTTTGGCTGCTTTTGTCGCTCTCTGTGTTTGGATCCGTCTTTGGCTTTGTCGGCTTGCTCGTAGGTGTGCCCGTTGCTGCAGCGCTTGGTGTGATCATTCGTTTCTTGGTCAGCCAATACATGGGCAGTCGCCTCTATGCGGGTTTGGAAACCGATGAGCAGAGCGAGCCATAGGCCATGAGCACGCAGTTGAGCTTTGATCTTCCAGCCCGAGCGGCGCTGGGGCGAGATGACTTTTTCATCTCTCCGTCCAACGCCTTGGCCGTTGCTATGATCGACACACCAGACACCTGGAGCAATGGTAAACTGTTGCTTATCGGGCCGAAGGGTTCCGGCAAAACCCATCTCGCACATGTTTGGGCAGCGCAAAGCGGAGCGCGCATTATTTCAGCGCTTACGCTCCAAGAAGACGATGTTCCAGACTTACTGCGAACCCCATTGGTCATCGAAGACATCGATCAAATCACGAAGGATCACGCTTTAGAAACAGCGCTATTCCATCTCCACAACCTTGCGCAAGCCGAAGGGCGCGCGCTTTTATTCACGGCGAAATCCCAACCCCAGCATTGGGGCCTGACCCTGCCCGACTTGGCAAGCCGCTTGCAGGCCATCCAAACTGCAACGTTGGAAGCCCCTGATGACACGCTGCTGACCGCTGTGCTTATGAAGCTCTTCGCCGATCGCCAACTCAACCCCGCGCCTGACGTCATTCCGTTTCTCGCGCTGCGGATTGATCGCTCGTTCGCAGCCGCGCAGCAGGTTGTTGCAGCACTCGACAAAGCCGCCCTTGATGCGGGGCGCGCGATTACGCGGGCTTTTGCCTCTGCGGCGCTGGACAAGATCCGCGAAGACAGCGCACACTCGGATGCGCAACAGGAGTGATACAAAACGATGCAAGCTGACTTTCTCAAAGCGGACTGCCCTGCCCCGCTCGATCTGCCAGATGTAGATCTGAACGGCCCTGCACGCTTTGTGAATCGCGAACTGAGTTGGCTGAACTTCAATTGGCGCGTGTTGGAAGAAGCCGAAAATCCCCGTGTGCCATTGCTCGAACGCCTGCGGTTTTTGTCAATCTCTGCGACCAACCTTGATGAATTTTACACGGTGCGCGTCGCAGGCCTGCGCGAACTCGCTCAAGCCGGAAATACCACGGCTGCGGCCGATGGTTTAAATCCTGCCGAGCAATTGGTCTTGATCAATGAGGACGCGCGCAACCTGTTGCAAACCCAGCAAAATGTACTGGAAAGCATCCGCACTCAAATGCTTGACGCAGGCATAGCGATTGTTGCCCGTGCAGACCTGAGTGATGCTGACAAAGAAGTCGTTGCAGATATCTTTTTGCACAACGTTTTTCCGGTTCTTTCCCCTCTCGCGATTGATCCTGCACACCCTTTTCCGTTCATCCCTAACACTGGTTACTCGCTTGCGCTGCAGCTTGAGCGGCAATCTGACAAACGCGAGCTCTTCGCGCTTTTGCCGATCCCAGCGCAGATTGATCGCTTTGTCGCGCTGCCGGCACCAGAGGGCCAGTTGCGCTATTTGCCACTTGAAGATGTGCTGCTTGAAAACCTTGGCCGTTTATTTCCGGGCTATAAGCTAAAGGGCCATTTTGAATTTCGCGTGCTACGTGACAGCGACCTTGAGGTCGAAGACGAAGCCGAAGATCTTGTGCGCGAGTTTGAGGTCGCTTTAAAACGTCGCAAACGCGGCGAAGTTGTGCGCATGACCTACACAGGCGATGCACCCAACAAATTGAGAACATTGGTTATGCGCGAGTTGGGTGTGACCGACGCAGAAACCGTTGAACTTCCTGGGATGATTGGCATGTCGGACCTCTCCGAGCTGGTCACAGACGCGCGTCCTGATCTGCTTTGGCCGCCATTCATGCCCCGTATTCCAGAGCGTGTGCAGGATCATGAAGGCGATATGTTCGCAGCCATCCGTCAAAAAGATATGCTTTTGCATCATCCCTACGAGACGTTTGACATGGTCGTGCGCTTTTTGACCCAAGCTGCGCGCGACCCTGATGTGGTCGCCATCAAACAGACGCTTTACCGCACATCCAAACGCTCACCCATTGTGTCAGCTCTGTGCGAAGCAGCGGAGGATGGCAAATCCGTCACCGCTTTGGTCGAGCTCAAAGCGCGCTTTGACGAAGCCGCCAACATCCGCCAATCACGCCGTTTGGAGCGCGCAGGCGCGCATGTGGTGTACGGCTTTCTTGATCTCAAAACCCATGCCAAGATTTCAATCGTGGTGCGACGCGAGGGCGATCAACTGGTCACTTACACGCACTATGGCACTGGCAATTATCACCCGATTACAGCGCGTATTTACACCGATCTGTCGTTCTTTACCTGTGACAAGAAACTGGGACGCGATGCGACCAAAGTGTTCAACTACCTCTCTGGCTATGCGCCCCCTGACGCGCTGGAAAATCTCTCGATTTCGCCCCTGACTCTGAAACCACGTTTGATCGAATTGATCGCGCGCGAAGCGGAACACGCGAAAGCCGGAAAGCCTGCGGTGATCTGGGCCAAGATGAACTCGCTCATTGACCCAGAGGTGATCGACGCGCTTTATCAAGCTTCTCAAGCGGGGGTGAAGATCGACCTGATCATACGCGGCATTTGCGGGCTACGACCGGGAATAAAAGGTCTGAGCGAAACGATCCGAGTAAAGTCTATCGTAGGCCGTTTTCTGGAACATTCGCGTATTGTTTGCTTTGGAAATGGCTATGGTCTGCCCCACAAAAAGGCGCGCGTGTTTATCAGTTCTGCCGATTGGATGGGGCGCAATCTGAACCGACGTGTCGAGACCTTGGTCGAGATCAACAATGGCACGGTCAAAGCGCAAATCGTCAGCCAGATTATGGCGGCAAATCTGGCCGATGTGGCGCAAAGCTGGATCATGCGACCTGATGGGTCTTTCGCGCGAGAGATCGTGCCCGAAGGGCAATTTGCATTTAACTGTCACCGCTTCTTTATGGAAAATCCGTCGCTCTCTGGACGCGGTTCTGCGGGTGCAGCGGATGTGCCACAACTGACCCACACTGACGACGAAAGTGCCTGAAACCATGAGTGCTGACATGACCGCTAACTTCGCGCCCCTCACCACGACGAACCCGTTCGGGCGTCCTTTGTTCAACGATCCATCTGTGCGCAAATTGGCACGTGTGGGCGTCGTCGACATCGGGTCCAACTCTGTACGCATGGTGGTTTTTGACGGTGCCGCGCGCAGCCCTGCTTATTTTTACAACGAGAAAGTCATGTGTGCTTTGGGGGCGGGCATATCAGACACGGGCCGTCTGAATCCTGAAGGACGCGTAAGGGCTTTGGCGGCCGTGGCGAGATTCGAGGCGATTGCGCAAAGCTTGGGTATTTCGCCCCTGACCGCCGTTGCGACCGCTGCGGTACGCGATGCGAGCGATGGACCTGATTTCTGCGCAGATGTTTTGCGCGAAACAGGGTTAACGGTGCATGTGATTGATGGCCCCGAAGAAGCGCGGCTTTCGGCGCAAGGCGTGCTTCTCGGCTGGCCCGGCTCTTACGGCTTGGTGTGCGATATCGGTGGTGCATCGATGGAGCTGGCTGAAATTCGCGATGGTCATGTTGGTAAATGCGTGACCTCTTCGTTAGGTCCATTGAAGCTGCAAAGCATGAAAGGCGGCGCAAAAGCACGCAAGTTATACGCCAAAGAGGTGATCGCCGACCTGCATGAGCAAATGGGCGAACAGAAGGATCGTTTGTTCCTTGTCGGTGGCTCTTGGCGCGCAATTGCGCGGATCGATATGCACCGACGCGGCTACCCTTTGCATGTTTTGCATGAGTACCGCATGACGCCAAAATCTGTGCGCGAAACGGTGAAGTATATCGCTAAATCCGAAATTGAGGAGCTGCGCTCCGCCTGTGGCATTTCCTCGGCGCGTATGGTGCTGGTTCCTATCGCGTCGGAAGTTTTGAAAGCGCTGATCAACCAGTTGAAGCCCAAAGACATCGCGATTTCGAGCTATGGTATTCGCGAAGGTATGCTCTACGAGCAAATGCCGCAAAAATTGCGGGATCGTGACCCTTTGATCGAAAGCGCGCGCGTTTCCGAGAGCAAAGACGCACGTATGCCGGGCTTTGGTAAAACGCTTTATGATTTTATCATGCCGTTGTTCAAATCTGCGCCCTTCGCAACCAAACGTCTGGTGAAAGCCGCAAGCCTTTTGCATGACGTCAGTTGGCGCGCGCACCCTGATTTTCGCGCGGAGGTGTGTTTTGACAACTCCACACGCGCCAACCTTGGCGGGCTAAGCCATCCAGAACGCGTGTTTCTTGGCCTTGCCCTGATGTATCGCTACCGCAACAAACCTGATGGCACGCGCTTTGACGAGCTGCTCGAATTGCTCACACCTGAACAAAGGCACCAAGCGGAAATCTTGGGGAAAGCCATGCGTTTCGGCGCGATGTTGTGGATGGAAAAAGACGCCCAGCTTGGCGAAATTCGTTGGTTTCCGAAGAAAAAAAAGCTCGAATTGCGCATGCACAGCTCTGCTAAGCCGTTGTTTTCAGAGGTTGCGGAATCTCGACTGTCCTCGCTCGCGAGTTCTTTGGGCGCTGAGGTGACTGTGAAATTCACCAAACCTTCGAAAGAGGCGCAGGCGGATTAAAGATCAACTTCGCCTTCTGGTTCCGCCAGTTCCGCTTCACTTTTGCGGCGTAAAATGATGTCCCCGTTGGGTAAGACCTCGGGCGGATGGTATTTTGAGAAATCCTCAACCTGCTCCAAAAGCCCCCCTAAAGCAGGACCCATATTTTCTACGAAGCCACGCAAAGCCGGTTCAAGCTGCTCTGTGAGACCTTCCATATCGCGCAACGCGGGCTGCATTTCTTGCAGCAAGCCTTCGAACAACAGGCGCGCGCCTTTTTCCATGAGGCCAAAACCTTCTTCGGGTTTGGTGTCATCAGCCTGCGCAGGCAAAGCCAGTGCGAAGGCCAATGTCGCGGTCAGTGCAATCTGTTTCATAACAAGAATATAGGGGTCTTTGGCTGCGATTTTTAGTCTAAAGATCAATGTCCAGCGTCACAGGGAAGTGATCAGACGCCGTGAGCAGCGCATTTCGTAACGTTTCATCGCGCCAGCATTCAGGATCGTCGAAAGGATGCCAAATACGCCAAGCCTTTGCTTTATCGCGCAAATTCTCGCTGACCATGATGTAGTCCAGCAGCGCTTGTAAAAAGCGATTATCGTTTTTCAGGAAGAACCGCGCAGTTGTCGGCGCACCCCCTATTTTTCGCGCCAAAGCACGTGCGGCATGGGGGTCATAAAGACAAGGACAGCCTGTTTCTCCCAATATGATCTCGACAGAGGACCGCCCGAACAGGTTTTCATACTCATCTAAACCCGGACCATCATTGAGATCCCCGAGCAACATAAGATGCTCGCCCGCACTCAAATGCGTTTCGACCCGGCCGCGCAGCCAAACCGCTTGCGCCAATTGTTTGCGTCGATTGGCGATGGAAAAGCGCATTACCTCAGCCGCGTTATGGGCACCATGCGGCGCTTTGCTCTTCAAATGCGCACCGATCATACGTAATTTCGTGCCATTCGCCGTTTCAATTGCCAATTCTAAAGGTGGCTTAGAAAACGTCACACTGTCGGCGCGATTGTCGATGTCTAGATCAATTTCATAAGTGCCATCAAAGGGCGGCACCACGTCGCCGATCACTCCAACAGGATCGTGTTGTGCGTTCAGTTTAGAGGGGTCGTAAAGTAGCGCAATTTCTTGCTGTGTGGTATTCGTGAACCCTATCAATGCCTTAGTGGCACGCAAGTTGTACACCTTCGCAAAGTTCTCAAGCGCATTAGTCCCAGATCGACCATTATGATCGTCGGGTGCTTCGATCACCATGATCGCATCAGCATCGATTTTGTTGAACACATAGCCAAGTGCCTTGGCCTGCTCGGATCGTTTTACATCGCGTCGTCCAGACCAACGATTGTCGCGTTGAAGATCGCCCGCCTCATCAAACAAACGGTCGAACCATTCAACATTATAGCACGCAATGCGCATCAAGTGGCCCTGACTTTTGTGATCTCTTCCCAAGCACGGTTGATGTCGACCATGCTCTTTTCCGCCATGCGAATTGCCTCTTCCGGGACGCCGCGCGCGATCATGCGGTCGGGATGCGTTTCGCGCACCATTTTGCGCCAAATTTTACGGATATCTTCAAGAGTTGCATCTGGTGAAACGCCCAGAACCGTATAGGGATCAGGAATCGCGTCAGGCACAAAGCGCGCGCGCAAGGCGCGAAACTCCATCTCGGGGAGGCCGAAAATATGCGCAACTTGCTTTAAAAACTCGTTCTCACTGGGATGATAGAACCCATCCGCCATCGCGATATGAAAAAGCCCCTCCATCAAATCGCACAGAGTGCTTTGCTCATCCTCAAACATATCAGCGATGCGGCGCGCGTATTCTTCAAAACCAGCCACATCAAGACGCGCAAGATTGAAGACTTTTGCGGCATTCTCTTCATCCGACGCAGCTATGTTGAACACTTCACGAAACGCCGTCACCTCATCGCGCGTCACTTGACCATCCGCTTTCGCCATTTTCGCACCCAGCGCAATCACAGCAATCGTAAAGCCCACCGAGCGCTCACGCGGACTGCGCAAACGATCAAATATTTGCGCAAGGCTTTCGCCGATAGAAAGCGCCGCCAGCGCTTCGGATATGCGAGTCCAAAGTGACATGTGATCTTTCTACGCCCCTGCTGCGCTAAAGCCCATGCACGTTTAGGGCATATCGCCCAGAGGTGGGAGTATTTTCTGCATCAAAATCAAATCCATGTAGCGCCCGAACTTGAACCCAACTTCAGGCAAAGTCGCGATATGCTGATACCTAAGCTTTTGATGGAAACTTTGCGCCGATGGATTTTCACCGCTAATCGCGGCAATTAGACTGTGAACGTTTTGTTCGCGGGCATGCGTTTCCAGCCATTTGAGCAATGCACCACCCATCCCTTGGCGGCGCGCATTTGGAGCAAGATTGATAGATATTTCTTTAGAACGCCAATAGCCAGGCCCGCCGCGAAACGCTGAATAGCTGGTGAAGCCGCATATGGCTCCGTCTTTTTCAGCAACAAAGAAAGCACCATCTCTTGTTTTGATAAGGTCGCTGATGCTCTGTACAGTCTTAATTTCGTCCGTGAACGTCACAGCTGTATCTTTGATCAACGGGTTCCAGATATCGCAGATCGCCTGTGCATCATCCGCCTGCGCGGGTCGGATAATCATGTCAGGGTGCGCGGACCATGCGGTGTTACGAACTCCGCAAAGAGCGCAGCATTCTGAGCCGTTTCAAATCGGATAGGTGCACCAGAAATTGTACCTAGAGTTGCTGACAAAGCATCGGCCTGTGGATGGGCAACAGTCAATTGTTTCAAAGATACCCCTGAAGAGCCAAGCATTTGATTAGGATGCAACGCACCATGCCATTGAATAAGCGGAGGGAAAAATCCATCGAAAGGAAGAATACCACTGCGTGGAACAGCCATTTGCCAGCACAATTCGCCGCGCTCAAGCGAGACCGCAGTCCCAACATCCTCCCAACGCTCTAAGGCTGCGGCCATATCCGGCACAGCACAAATCCAGTTGGTCAAACGCGGTGTTCCTGAGAAATTATCAAGATTGAACCAACGTGCGCGATCCGGGTTTGGCACGTTCGGATCAATCGAAATCGCTTCAAGATAAAGCCCGTCTTCCAGCCCCATCAGGTGATTATGAGTGGCGAACTTTTCATGTTCGCCACCCGTTTGCATCGGGAATCCCAAAGCCTCTTCGATATGCGCGCGCGCAGCGTCACGGGTTTCACCGCTGACTGCCAGATGATCAAGAATGAGTGCGCTCATAGCCCAAATTCCTTTGAATTAACGCCGGTTATCGCGAATGATTGCGAGAATATCTTGTGCGGCTTTTGGAATGTTTGTTCCTGGCCCAAAAATGGCTTTCACACCAGATTTATACAAGAAATCATAGTCTTGCTGTGGAATAACGCCACCGCAAATCACTATGATATCCTCAGCACCCGCGTCTTTCAGAGCTTGTACCAGCTTTGGCGCAAGGGTTTTGTGACCGGCAGCTTGGCTCGAAATACCGATGACATGCACATCGTTGTCCACTGCGTCCTGTGCCGCTTCTTCGGGTGTTTGGAAAAGTGGACCGACATCAACGTCAAAGCCGATATCCGCAAAGGCGGTGGCAATGACTTTAGCGCCGCGATCATGGCCATCTTGGCCCATCTTGACGACGAGCATTCGAGGGCGACGCCCTTCTTCTGTCGCAAAATCTTCGACAGATTTTTGGATTGCTGCGAAACCCTCATCGCCCTCATAGGCCGCGCCATAGACACCTGCGAGGGTCTTAACTTCTGCGCGGTGACGCCCGAATACTTTCTCCATAGCCATGCTGATTTCCCCTACGCTGGCGCGTGCGCGCGACGCTTCGATCGCAGCTTCCAATAGGTTGCCGCCCTCTGTTGCGCGGCGGGTAACCTCGTCCAAAGCAGCAGTGCACGCGGCCTCATCTCGGCTGTTGCGAATGCTCTGCAAACGCGCAATTTGCGACGTCCGCACAGCGTCGTTATCAATGTCGAGAATATCGATCGGATCTTCTTCGTCGAGGCGGTATTTATTAACGCCTACAATGACTTCGTCACCACGATCCATCATCGCTTGGCGCTTGGCAGCGGCTTCCTCGATGCGCAGTTTTGGCATCCCCGAAGCAACGGCCTTGGTCATACCGCCCATCTCTTCAACTTCGTCGATGAGTTTCCAGGCTTCTGTCGCCAACTGATCCGTCAAGCTCTCTACGTAGTAAGATCCTGCGAGCGGATCAACGACATTAGTGACACCTGTTTCCTCTTGCAAGATCAATTGCGTGTTGCGCGCGATGCGGGCGCTGAATTCTGTGGGCAGCGCTATCGCTTCGTCGAGCGCATTTGTATGCAACGATTGTGTGCCGCCAAGAGCGGCCGCCATCGCCTCGTAGGCGGTGCGGATCACGTTGTTATAAGGGTCTTGTGCCTGCAAGCTGACACCAGACGTTTGACAATGGGTCCGCAGCATTTTGGATTTATCCGTCTGCGCGCCGAGGTCGGTCATGATCTTGTGCCAGAGTAAGCGGGCGGCGCGCAGTTTTGCCGCTTCCATGAAGAAGTTCATGCCAATCGCAAAGAAAAACGACAGGCGCGGTGCGAATTTATCCACGTCCATGCCACGCGCCATCGCCGCGCGCACGTATTCACGACCATCTGCGAGGGTGTAGGCCAGCTCTTGGACGAGGTTCGCACCCGCCTCTTGCATGTGGTAGCCAGAGATCGAGATAGAGTTGAATTTCGGCATCTCCGCAGAGGTGTATTCGATTATATCTGCAATGATCCGCATGGAGGGTTCTGGCGGATAAACGTAGGTGTTTCGCACCATGAATTCTTTCAGAATGTCATTCTGGATCGTACCGGACAGAACAGAACGATCGTGGCCCTGCTCTTCGCCAGCAACGATGAAATTGGCAAGGATCGGGATTACCGCGCCGTTCATCGTCATGGAGACGGACACTTTATCGAGTGGAATCTGATCAAAAAGGATCTTCATGTCCTCAACGCTGTCAATCGCAACGCCTGCTTTGCCGACGTCGCCTTCTACGCGTTCATGATCGCTGTCGTAGCCACGGTGGGTAGCAAGGTCGAACGCCACGGACACACCCTGCTGACCAGCGGCCAAAGCTTTGCGGTAAAAGGCGTTGCTTTCCTCTGCGGTGGAAAAGCCCGCGTATTGGCGAATGGTCCAAGGGCGGCCCGCATACATCGTCGCTTTGACACCGCGCGTGAAGGGCCCCTGACCCGGAATGCCGCCCATGTGAGGCAGATCAGCCGTATCCGCCTCTGTATAGAGCGGTTTGACGTCGATGCCTTCGAGTGTGTTCCATGTGAGATCGTCGAGCGGGCGTCCGCGCAACTCTTTTTCAGCGAGGGCTCGCCAATCGGTATCTTGCGTCATGTTCGTGTCCTTTGTGAGCGAAACCCAACTTCGCGGGATATCCCGTCTCTTGTGGTTTCGGATCTTCCAGTAAATGTGCCAAGCCGTCCGCACCTGCGCGCAGCCAGAATAGGTCGTCCGCATAGCTTTCTTGAAACGCTGCGCGCTGCGCTGGTGTAAAGGGTTCCCAACGGTTGTCGTGAATATGCGCTTCGAGCTGTGCACGCTCGTTCATGCCGAGCGGCAAGCGTTTCAATTCCGGTAAAGACGGGCGTCGGTTGCGCCAAATCGGTGATTTTGGTCGCGGAGCGGCATGTCCAAGCAGATACGACAGCAGTGTCTGAGGGGCCGAAGCGTGTTGTTCGTAGGTGCTGACGAAAATCGACGTATCGGGCGTAGCTGCGGCGATATCCGTGATGACGTCGCGCCATGTACGCGGCGACTGAGCGAGCGCCGTGATCCGCTTTTCGCGTGGAACACGCACCCCACGAGGGATGCAAAAGCTGAGCGCAGACGTCCAATACGTGCTTGGACAGCGCAGACTGATGTGCAGCGCTTTGACCGACCCATCGAAAGCCCCCACAAACCGCGCGAGCCGTTCGCCCGCTGCGGGATAGAGCGCCTGTTCGAAAAAGTTGTGCCGCATTTTGCCGAGCATGTTTTCTTCGGACACCAAAAGATGCTTCAGCCCCTTTTGCGCAGAGCGGTCCAAGTGCATCGCGATCTTGCCCTTGGCGCGGGCGAGATGTTCGGGGCCGATCCCAAGCGCAGGATTTGGCACGATCCCGTGAAACAACCCTTTGCGCAGCCGGTAAGGTCCCCAAGACCCGATATCCATCTGCGCCAAAGCCGTCCCGTTTTGGCGCAAATAGGTCTGAAAACTCGTGCTCGCAGTGCGATGCGCGCCAATTTGAAGAATTACGTCCAAGCCTCTGACCTTTTGCTGCTTCATTGCGCATTGGCCCGAAGGTTTGCGCGTTTAAGCGATAGCAATGGCCCAGAGTGATGATTTTTTCCTTAAATTGCCCGAATTGACGCGAAGCAGACAGATCAACCATCGCAATCGTCTGAGCGGCCCCTATATTGGGCTTAGAAGGAGATCCAATGAAACCGCTCTTATCATTTGTTATTGCAACATTTTTCTTAGCTGGTCCTGCTCTTTCACAAGAGAGTGAAACAGCGGATGAACCTACGGCTTGGGAGGTCATCTCGACGCCAGATAGTAACAATTTGAGCGATTTTCTTTGGCAATCTCGTCCGATTGTTGTTTTTGCGGATAGCGAAAACGATCCTCGGTTTGAACAGCAGCTTGCCTTGCTAGAGGACCAAGCAGCAGCCTTGGCCGAGCGAGACGTCGTAGTCCTCACTGACACGGACCCGTCAGCCAAGTCGGAATTGCGTAAAGAGTTGCGCCCGCGTGGCTTTATGATGGTGTTGATTGGCAAAGATGGCGGCATCAAACTGCGCAAAGCTTCGCCGTGGGACGTGCGCGAACTAACGCGAGTCATCGATAAAATGCCGATGCGGCAGCGCGAAATACGCGAGCGCAGGGAGCCGTAGCCCCCCGCGTCTGATATGTGCGCCGCATTCGCCATACGGCTTATTCGAACTCCATGATCACATCATCAACGGCAAGGCTATCGCCCGCAGCCGCATTGATTTTGCTGACCACACCTTTGCGTTCTGCGCGCAGGATGTTCTCCATCTTCATCGCCTCAACAGTGCACAGCGCTTGGCCTTCTTGCACTTCTTGTCCCTCTTCCACATCGACCTTAACGATTAGACCCGGCATTGGGCAAAGGAGCAGTTTTGACGTATCCGGCGCGACTTTGATTGGCATTTTGCGGGCGAGTTCAGCTTGGCGCGGGGTGCGCACATGGACCGTCAGATCAGCTCCACGAGAGCGAATGCGGAAACCACCAGACACCTTGCCGACCTTCATCACCAGCGGTGCATCATCGACACTCATGTTCGCAAGCTGATCGCCCGGCGTCCAATTCCCACTGACGCGCATGGCAGTGCCATCCTCAAACGTCACGGTAGAACCGACTTTATCAGCAGCAATCGTCATGTCGAAACTGGTGTCTTGCAGCGTGACATTCCACGTATCGCCCACTTTGCGCTCATGGTTATCAAGACGCCCAGACACACGTGCGCGACGGATTTCGGCGACGCGGTTCATCGCAGCACTGGCCGCTGCAATGCGACGCAAATCAGCTTCGGGAAGGTCAACACCTGCAAAACCGTCAGGATACTGCTCTTCAATAAAGGCTGTTGTCATCTCGCCTTTGATAAAAATGGGATGATCCATCACAGCACTGAGGAAGGGCAGATTGTGACCGATGCCCTCAACCTCAAAGCTATCAAGTGCCACACGCATCGCTTCAATCGCCTTTTCACGCGTTGGTGCCCATGTGCACAACTTGGCGATCATCGGGTCGTAATACATGGAGATTTCGCCACCCTCAAAGACGCCCGTGTCATTTCGCACGACCACGTCGCCTGCATCGCCAGCGGCGACACCCGGTGTGTAGGCCGCCGTTTCCGCAGGCGGACGGTAGCGCGTAAGACGACCGATAGAGGGCAGGAAGCCACGATAGGGGTCTTCCGCATAAAGACGGTTTTCAATCGCCCAGCCTGTGAGGGTGACATCGTCTTGCGTGATGCTCAGCTTCTCGCCATTGGCGACGCGGATCATCTGCTCCACAAGGTCAACGCCTGTGATCAACTCGGTCACTGGGTGTTCCACTTGAAGGCGTGTGTTCATCTCAAGGAAGTAAAAGTTCTTCGCGCCGTCAACGATGAATTCAACCGTACCCGCAGAGGCATAGCCAACCGCTTGCGCCAAGGCGACGGCCTGCTCGCCCATGGCCTTGCGTGTGGCTTCATCAAGGAAAGGGCTTGGTGCCTCTTCGACAACCTTTTGCTGACGACGCTGGATAGAGCATTCACGCTCGCCCAGATAGATGCCGTTGCCGTGGCTGTCGCAAAGCACCTGAATTTCGATGTGGCGCGGTTGGGTGATGAACTTTTCGATAAAGATACGATCATCACCAAAGCTATTCGCGGCTTCGTTCTTGGACGACTGAAAACCTTCGCGCGCCTCTTCGTCATTCCACGCAATGCGCATGCCTTTACCGCCACCGCCAGCGGAAGCTTTGATCATCACTGGATAACCGACTTGATTGGAAATCTTGACCGCATCGTCCGCGTCTTCAATCAAGCCCATATAACCAGGAACGGTGGACACATTCGCATCTTGGGCAATCTTTTTGGAGGTGATCTTGTCCCCCATCTTTTCAATCGCACCGACAGGTGGTCCGACAAAGGCAACGCCTTCAGCGGCAAGCGCTTCTGCAAATTTTGAGTTCTCGGACAAGAAACCATAACCCGGATGCACGGCCTGCGCGCCGCTTTCCTTGATCGCTGCCATGACTTTCTCGATTACAATGTAGGACTGGTTCGCAGGCGGGGGGCCAATGTGAATCGCCTCATCTGCCATTTCCACATGCAGCGCGTTCTTGTCAGCTTCTGAATAAATGGCAACGGTGGTAATGCCCATCTTCTTAGCTGTCTTGATGACGCGGCAGGCAATTTCACCTCGGTTGGCAATCAGGATCTTATTGAACATGTGGCAGTCCTTTTTGTGCTATTTGAAACGCGAAAACGCCGCCCTGCCCTATCCGGGCAAAGCGACGTTCGCATGTGGTTTGAAGCCTAACCGCACGTGTGCGGAAAAAGCGAAATGTCTGGTTAGTTCGGGATAAGTGCGCCAGCGGTGGCACCAACAATGCTGCCTGCAATGATCTGGCCTTGGTTGCCGCCAGCGATCGCGCTTGCTGCTGCACCAAGTGCTGCGCCGCCTGCGACGTTCTGAACTTGCGGGTCAGGAGACACACAACCAGCGAGAGAACCGGACAGGACCAGCGCCGCGAGGATCTTTGTTGATTTTGACATAATAAATCTCTTTCGAAGTTAGGTTTCTCAACCGCGCTCAAGAAAAAAGGCGGCAGTGGGTGCAGGTTAGCACCGGACCGCCGCCAAGGTGAAGGGTTACGGAGAATTGCGCCGTCAATTCGAACGAGGATCTGACGCAACTTCGTGAGATCATTGATGATTGCATCGCGCCCACGTGCAAAGCGGATTGCGTTTGCAGGGTTCAAACAGGCTTGAATTTGCCTATCGGATACAATCTTCGGCTGAAACATGCCTATTGTCTCCAGTCCGCAGCGTCTGGAAATGCCATTGCGGCTGCACGCGGGTCAAGGATCAGCATCGCCTCATAATTGGCAGGATCGAATGGATCATCATAGGGCAGAACTTCACGACCAAAGAGCCAGCTCAGACGGCCCGCATCAAGGTTGCCACGTTCAAAAGGTTGATCGCCAAACTGCTCCCAAAGAGCTGCGACAAACCCAGCATCCGCACGACGGTCCGCAGGCTTGCGGTCCGAGTGACGCTCACGGCGTTCAATCGGCGTGGCCCCTTTGGGGTTCGCGCGTCGCAATGTGAATTGGAAATCAGTACCGGGAAGACGGCCAGGAAAGCCGCGATGTTTGAGCATATACGCTAGTGCCATGTCGCACCCCCGATCTGGTGCGTGACTTTGGTAAGCGAGTGGCTCGGAGCAGGCGCTAACGCCTGCTCCAAAGACAAGTTACTTGTACTTGCCTGTGTATGTTGGCTCATTGGAGATCTGCGCGGGATCAACCACAACGAACTCTTCAACCGGTGCTTTGCGTGCGCAAGCGGATGCTGCGAATGCAACACCGAGTACGGCCAGCAGTTTGATGCTCTTGGACATCTTAGTCTCCTGTCAATATTACGAACCAGATCAACGAGAGAATCTCGCCGCCCTGTCCCTTTCGAGGTATGGGTCACTTGGGTGTACCTGTTGCGTAAACTACGCGAGCCCGTTGTAAAAAGATATCCACAAGGCTCCTTCGCGAGACGTTGTGACTCAGAAGCCTCAAACAGCCTGTTGGATGAGCTTTGGTGCGCAACATATTGTGGTTCCATCAAAACATCTCCAACATGCAGGTCTCATTTTCGACCGAGAAAGCCTCGAAAACCTGCACAACATCAGGATTTGCAATGCCAAACTCTATGGGCTGCGCCGAAAGTGACACAATAATCTGAACGGGTTGCCTCACATTCGGAGGCAGTTTCTGCAATCCGAATTCCAGACACAACGCTTCTAGATCAAGCGTAAGGTCTTCAAAGCTTGGCCGCTTTAAAGGGCTCGCAAGATCCGGCGCTATGAAGCGCAATCGAGTAATCCCGCTCTCGGGTTCATCACGTTGCTCGAAAAAACGAACGCTTTGCCCCGAGGGAACAGTGATAAGCGGCTCAGCCAAAAGCGGAGCCGTCGCAAGCCCAGCGAGAGCAACGGTTTTGATCAGTGTGTTTCTCATCCTGTCATCCGAACCTGTGCACATTTGATCCAGCGCGCACGCAAGACTTCATCGTTGAGCAAAACCTCGATCCGCTCTGCGATGTGCTTGCTAATCGGCTTTGGCACGCGCCCACCCGCGGTCACGCGCAATCCAGCATCCGAGCGTTCGACGCGCACGACAGGCGAAAACCCGCGAATATTTTGCAAAGCGCGCCACATGTCCTGACGGATTTGATGCGCCAAACGTGTGCGCGCCAACATCGGAAACGACGCGCTTGCGCTGACATCGAAACGCGCAGGAAGCGCCCGCGCCAATGTTACCGTGTCGCCGTCCGTTTGCGTATGCCACATGCGTTGCGTCATATTCGTGTGCTGTCCTTGCAAAATACGCTCAGATCAAAGCGGGATATTGTTATGCTTTTTCCACGGCATCGTCTGCTTTTTGCTGCGCAAAGCAGCAAAGGCACGGCTGATGCGTTTACGCGTGCTACGCGGCTGGATCACCTCATCCACAAAGCCACGCTCGGCGGCGACGAAAGGATTGGCGAAACGCTCGTTATAATCTGCTTCGTGTTGCGCAATTTTATCAGCGTCGGCCATATCGGCGCGGTGGATAATTTCAGTCGCGCCTTTCGCGCCCATCACTGCGATTTCAGCAGTAGGCCACGCGTAATTCACATCCGCTTGCAAATGCTTGGAGGCCATAACCACATACGCTCCACCATAAGCTTTACGCGTGATCAGTGTCACCTTTGGCACGGTTGCTTCGCCGTAAGCAAAGAGCAGTTTTGCGCCATGTTTGATCACGCCGCGATACTCTTGCGTTGTGCCGGGCAAGAAGCCGGGAACGTCCACCAGAGACAAAATCGGGATCTCAAACGCATCACAAAACCGCACGAACCGCGCCGCTTTGCGCGAGCTGTCAATATCAAGGACGCCCGCAAGCACCAATGGCTGGTTCGCCACAACGCCAACGGTCTGCCCTTCGAGACGGATAAAACCAGTCAGAATGTTGCCTGCAAAATCAGCCTGAATTTCGTAAAAATCACCCTCATCGGCAATCTTTGTGATCAGCTCTTTCATATCATAAGGCTGGTTGGGGTTGTCCGGCACCAAAGTGTCGAGCGATGTCTCAACGCGCGCAACATCATCAAAGAAAGGACGCACAGGCGGCTTTTGACGGTTACTCAGCGGCAAGAAATCAATCAATCGGCGCACTTCTGCAATCGCCTCGACATCGTTTTCAAACGCAGCATCCGCGACAGACGACTTTTTGGTATGCGTGCTTGCGCCACCAAGTTCTTCGGCTGTGACTTGCTCGTTTGTCACAGTTTTCACCACATCAGGGCCGGTGACGAACATGTAGGACGTGTCCTTCACCATAAAGATAAAGTCGGTCATCGCAGGCGAGTAGACCGCGCCGCCCGCGCAAGGCCCCATGATCATCGAGATTTGCGGCACGACGCCTGAGGCCATGATATTGCGCTGAAAAATCTCGCCATATCCACCAAGACTGTCGACACCCTCTTGGATACGCGCACCGCCTGAATCATTCATGCCAATAACAGGCGCGCCATTTTGCATCGCCATGTCCATGATCTTGCAGATCTTTTTCGCATGCGTTGCGGACACGGAACCGCCAAGAACCGTGAAATCCTGCGAATACACATAGACCATGCGCCCGTTGATCGTGCCCCAACCCGTTACAACACCGTCACCGGCTGGCTTTTGGTTTTCCATGCCAAAATCAGTGCAACGGTGCGTGACGAACATGTCATATTCTTCAAAACTCTCCTCATCGAGCAACAGCTCGATCCGCTCACGCGCGCTCAGTTTGCCTTTTGCAAGCTGGCTATCGAGGCGCTTTTGACCGCCGCCAAGTCG
Source organism: Planktotalea frisia (assembly GCF_001890925.1). Classification (GTDB taxonomy): domain Bacteria; phylum Pseudomonadota; class Alphaproteobacteria; order Rhodobacterales; family Rhodobacteraceae; genus Planktotalea; species Planktotalea frisia. Next base: position 35,514 of record NZ_MLCB01000201.1, on the reverse strand, counting down.
TGCAGCACCGCGGCGCTCGGAGAGTTCTTGCAGAATATCTTTCATTGCATGTCCCTTCTGTGCGCCGCTGTGGCGCGTATCCTGAGCCAATTCGTGTCGGCTCCTGTGCAACAGGTGGTTAGCGCTGGTGAGTACCCTGTGCAGGTGCAGAAAAAAAGCGAATTGTCGCAAATTTGCAAACAGCTGCTAATCTTTGAGTTGCAAATAGCAAAATTGCTAACCAAGTGCGTCGCGACGTCTTTTAGATTTGCTGGATTTGTCGCTGTTGCAAATCTGAGCTTCGCGCTACAACAAAGACATGAACGACTCTTACTCCGCGCGTCTTCTCGATAGAGCAACACCGCCCCATATCATTACACTCATATTGCTCGCAGGCGTTTCTGCACTCGCGATGAATGTGTTTTTACCATCCTTGCCGAATATGGCACTGCATTTCGAAACCGAATACTGGGTCTTGCAAATGTCAGTCGCCGCGTATTTCGCGATGAATGCAGTGCTCCAGATTATCATCGGTCCCATCTCGGACAATTTAGGGCGCAGACCTGTAATTCTGTGGGGCTTGGCGCTGTTCACCATCGCCTCTGTGGGTTGCGTTTATGCGCCAAACGCGACGGTATTTTTACTGTTTCGCATGGCCCAAGCGATCATCGTCACCGCGATGGTTCTCAGCCGCGCCATCATCCGTGATGTCGTGACGGCGGACAAAGCTGCGTCCCTGATTGGCTATGTCACAATGGGCATGGCCGTGGTGCCAATGCTTGGCCCGATGTTGGGCGGTGTGCTTGACGAAACTTTCGGCTGGCAAGCAAGCTTTTGGCTGATGGCGGGCTCTGGCTTTGGCATGTTCGCTCTGTGCTACTTCGATCAGGGCGAAACAAAACGCGCAACAGGCGAAACGCTGCGCCAACAATTCGGCCACTACCCCGAACTCTTCGCATCCCCGCGTTTTTGGGGATACTCAATTGCGTCCGGCCTGACCTCTGGCGCATTTTTCGCCTATTTAGGCGGCGCACCCTACGTTGGAACAAAGATTTTCATGCTCTCGCCCGCTGTGCTTGGATTTTATTTTGGCTCGCCAGCTTTTGGGTATTTCTTGGGGAATTTTGTCTCCGGTCGCTATTCAACGCGCATCGGCATTGACAACATGGTGTTCTTTGGCGCGCTGGTCGCAACCCTCGCGACCGCCGCTTCATTGCTTGTATTCGGGGTCGGATTGGGCACACCTGCCAGCTTTTTCGGCTTTATGACGATTGTAGGCATCGGCAATGGTATGACAATTCCAAATGCGACATCAGGTATGCTCTCGGTTCGACCGCATCTGGCGGGAACCGCTTCCGGGCTTGGCGGCGCAATAATGATCGGCTTTGGCGCAATTCTATCTGCGCTCGCAGGCATTATTTTGACGGGCAAAGACTCTGCCATGCCTGTCCTTTGGCTGATGGTCGCAAGCACTGCGGGCGGGCTGCTTGCAGCAGCCTTTGTGATACGGCGCGCAAAAGCCATAGGTGCTTGATCCCTTGCAGTGAGCGCTTTGCAAAGCTTAGTGTAGCGTAATGCAAATCTGCTAAGAGGCATGATATGGCCCTTCAAAAAATCTATGCTGGATCGAAGCTGCGTGAATTGCGCGGACAAGTCGCACTAACGCAAAAGGACTTTGCTGCGAAACTGGGCGTGTCATTGCCCTATTTGAACCAGATGGAAAACAACAAGCGCCCGCTTTCGACCACTGTTGTGCTCGCGCTTGCGCAAGAATTCGGTTTCGATGTTACCGAATTAAGTTCTGGCGATGCGGAGCGTCTCGTGACCGACATGCGTGAAGCTCTTGCTGATCCTGTGCTCGACTCCGTCGAACCGCCGCTCGCTGATTTGCGCCTGACAGCGTCAAACGCCCCTGCTCTCGCGCGTGCTTTCTTGGAACTTCACCGTGCGTATCGCCAAACCCACGAACGTCTTGCGTCACTAGATGAAGCACTAGGGCGGGACGACGGGCAATTGCAGCCCAGTCCTTGGGAAGATGTGCGTGATTTTTTCCACTATTGCGATAACTACATCGATGCGATGGACCGTGCCGCAGAGCATTTTAGTTCGACTGGTCCTAAAGAGGCAACGATCCGAGAACGCGCTATCGCCACCTTCAGGCAACATAATATTTCACTGAAGTTCGCGCCTGTGGATGCGGTGCGCCATTTCGATCCAGAGACGCGTGTCTTAACAATCTCCCAGCACACTGCGCCAGCTACACAAAGCTTCCAAATTCTCGTTCAACTTGCTCTAATTGCTCAAGAAAAACTACTCGAAGCGACACTTGATCTTGCCCGCTTTCAAACGGTAGAAGCGCGCGCGATCGCAAAGATCGGACTTGCAAACTACTATGCTGGTGCTGCCCTGATGCCCTACGGCCCATTTTTGGATGCAGCTCGCGAAACACGACACGACCTAGAACGGCTCGCGATGCTTTTCGGCGCATCCATTGAACAGGTCGCACACCGTCTTTCGACGCTTCAAAGACCCGGTGCCAAAGGTGTTCCATTCTTCTTTGTTCGTGTCGATCAAGCTGGCTCCATCACCAAACGCCACAGCGCAACACGCTTGCAGTTTGCGCGTTTTGGCGGGGCTTGCCCTTTGTGGAACGTGCATCGCGCTTTCGAAACACCAGGTCGGTTCATAAGGCAGCTTGCAGAAACGCCGGATGGTGTGCGCTACATCTCTCTCGCGCACGACGTTCTAAAGCCCGGCGGCTCTTTTGGCGCACCATCACGTCGCTTTGCCATCGCACTTGGATGCGAAGTGACCCACGCGGGACAATTGGTGTATGCTGATAGCCTCGATATTTCGAATGCTAGTGCTTATGAACCCATAGGTATCTCCTGCCGGATATGTGAGCGCGTGAACTGCCATCAACGTTCTGTGCCACCTCTTGAACGCCGATTGCGCGTTGACAGTAATCGCCGCGATGTTCTTCCTTATGAGGTCGGTTAATGAAAATTTTGCTAACGCTTTTGTTTTTCTTGCCAATCACAGCGCATGCTGGATTGCTCGATCTGCTTCCGCTCAAGGCGATAGAGCGCAAAATGATCTATCCACTCTCACCAGAACATGTGGATCCAGCGCGACTTGGTTTGCCGAATACGACAGAGCACCGCATCGATCATCCGAGCGCTTCAATCGTCGTTTGGAGCGTGCCCGCGACAGGTAAATCTCGCGCAACAGTCCTGTATTTCCATGGAAATGCTGGCAATTTGGCCCTGCGCGCAGAACGGTTCAAACAGATGCAAGCCCAAGGGTTCGACGTGCTTGCCATGTCATATCGTGGCTCCTCTGGGAGCACTGGTGTGCCGTCTGAAACCGCAATCACAAACGACGCACTTCACCTTTATCTAAACGCGGGCAAGTACGTGCCTCTGCGCGCGCCGCGAAACTTGATCTTATACGGAGAGAGCCTTGGCAGCGCAGTCGCAATTGCGCTTTTGGCAAAGTTAAGCGAAGCTCAACGCCCCTCAGGCGTGATCCTAGAAGCCCCCTTCTCGTCGATCCCGGATATGGCGCGCGCAGTCACTGATGTTCCTGACACCCTAATTTCGCGCATCTCTGACCGTTGGGAAAGCCTGTCACGTGGTCACGCTTTGACAATGCCGACCCTCGTCCTTCACGGAACCGCTGACGAAGTAACACCGATGCGCATGGGGCAAGCCATCTTCAAAGCCGCGCCTCATAAGGACAAAAACTTCGTGGCCGTCAAAGGCGGTTCGCATAGCGGCACATGGCGCAGCGACACAATGCCAAAACTATGGCGTTTCATTAACACTTACGGCGCGTATTAGGTCAGCGCCGTGCTTTTCGCCAACCCGCCACGCGCGCTTGAAGCTGTGAGCAAAACCAACGTTCCCCTTTCGCCTCATTGATACCCGTACGCTCATAATCACGCTGACCGGGCATATGATAAATGTATCCACTCTTTGTAATATTGCCTTTTATCACGCAGTTCCGGTTTGGCGGAATCCGGCCCTTTGCTTGCGTTGCTCGGTATTGCGCAGGCCTTTGAACACGCGAACCATGCAAGCCAAGATCGTTCACCGCGGCGCCTTTTTCATCCAAATCATACCGCATCGAATACTTGCGATAGGCAAACGCTAAACCGCTGGAAACCAGCTGTTGTCCGACATCACGTCCCGCAATCTCACACCGCGCGACGATGCGGTCATAGCGATCACGATCTTCTTCGCGACAAATAGCGCGTTTGCCATCATACAACGCCGCCACTTGCGCGCTCACCCAAGCACCACACGCCCAAGTCGTTCCCTGTTCTGTTTCGCAGGTTTGTTTGCTCTCAGGGGCATCAATTCCAAAGATGCGCACGCGTTGAGCAGCCACATCAAACGTGTCGCCATCAATCACACGAACCTTCCCTGTCACGTCCGCCGCGACCGATGTTGCACCTAAGAGAACACAAATGAATAAACAAATTCTGAACATCCAACAGATATGCCCTCGGGATACCCGATACATCAATTCAATTCGTTAACTTGCGTTAACAAAGCGTAAACGCTTCGCATCCTCTCTTTACAAATATCCCGGGGATCACGAGGGGCTGGCCCCTCGTTCCCGAACTCTCAAACAATTTAACGCTGCTGATGTTCCCAGTCAGGATGCAACCATGGGCGCTCATTGCTTTTTGGCAACATATCCACACCCAATATGTGATCCGCGGCCTTCTCTCCCACCATGATTGACGGGCCATTAAGGTTTCCGTTGGTAATGCGCGGAAAAATAGAGCTATCAGCAACGCGTAAACCCTCGACGCCGATGACCCGACACTCCGGATCGACAACGGCCATCGGATCATCCACGCGCCCCATCTTGCAAGTGCCGCACGGGTGATAAGCACTCTCTGCATGCTCTGCAATGAACGCATCAAGTTCAGCGTCGCTTTGCACATCGGCACCCGGCTGAATTTCATGTTTCACGAAAGGCGCAAACGCTTTTTGCGCAAACACTTCACGTGTGAGGCGAATACAGGTGCGGAAATCCTCCCAATCCTGCGGGGTGCTCATATAGTTAAACGCAATCTTCGGCGCGTCATTTGGGTCATTGCTACGCAATGTGACAGCCCCGCGCGAAGGGCTGCGCATGGGACCCACATGAGCTTGGAAACCATGACCTTCCGCCGATGCTTGTCCATCATAGCGCACCGCAATGGGAAGAAAGTGATACTGGATATCAGGATACTCGACACCTGCTTTTGAGCGTACAAACGCTGCACTTTCAAACTGGTTGGACGCCCCAAGGCCAGTCTTTGTGAAAAGCCACTGCGCGCCGATCAATGCTTTGGAAAAAAGGTTCCAATGCTTATAGAGCGTGATCGGCTGAGAGGCTGCCATTTGGATATATAACTCCAGATGATCCTGAAGGTTCTGTCCGACGCCCGCGCGATCCGCGATCACTTCGATACTGTGCGCCGCGAGATGTTTTGCAGGGCCAATCCCCGAGAGCATCAAAAGTTTGGGTGAATTGATCGAACTTGCAGCAAGGATCACTTCGCGCGTGGCCTCAATAACATCGCCACCGCTCACTTGCACACCTGTGGCGCGACCGTCTTTGATCACTACTTTTTCTGCCAAAGCACTTACCACAGTGCATTTTCCGTTTTTCAAAGCAGGGCGAAGATACGCGTTCGCTGCAGACCATCGCCGCCCTTTATGCACGGTTTGTTCCATCGGGCCAAAGCCCTCTTGTTGCGCGCCATTGTAATCACCCGTCGTGTGATATCCTGCTTGTTTACCCGCCTCGACAAACGCTTTGAACAATGGGTTGTCACGCGGACCGCGGGTCACGTGCAAAGGTCCATCCTTGCCACGCCAGTCAGGATCGCCGCCATGACCGCCGCTATCCCAGCTTTCCATACGTTTATAATAAGGAAGCACATCTGAATAAGACCATCCGTCTGCGCCGCTTTCAGCCCAATGATCAAAGTCTTTCGCGTGACCGCGCACGTAGACCATACCGTTGATAGAGGACGACCCACCGATCACTTTGCCACGCGGACACGCCAAACGACGGTTATTGAGATGCGGCTCCGGCTCGGAACTGTACCCCCAATCGTATCGCTTCATGTTCATTGGATAGCTAAGCGCGGCTGGCATTTGAATGAACGGTCCAGCGTCAGTACCGCCAAACTCGATTACGATAACGGAATGGCCTGCTTGCGACAGGCGATAAGCCATCGCACATCCAGCAGACCCCGCACCGACAATAACATACTCCGCTTGCATCACGCGCCCCAAATCTCTTTGCAAAGAGATTTCCCCAAGTCTTTTACAAAAGACTTGCTGCAGCTCTTAAAACGGAGCATCGACGGCCCCCATACGAACGTAGACTGATTTCATCTGGCTATAATGTTCGATCGCCGCCTTGGAGTTTTCCCGGCCCACGCCCGAGTTTTTCGAACCGCCAAAAGGGGCCTCAACAGGTGCATCATTATAAGAGTTTATAAAGCAGGACCCCGCTTCCATCTGCGCAATAACGCGATGGCCACGCGTGAGATCTGAAGTAAACACCCCAGCAGACAGGCCGAACTCAGTTTCATTCGCCCGCGTGATTGCTTCTTCTTCAGTGTCAAAATCCAGAACCGCCATAACTGGTCCGAAAATTTCTTCGCGCGCGATGGTCATATCATCCGTCACGTCTGCAAAAACGGTTGGCTCAAGGAAATACCCGTCACGCTCGATCCGCTTCCCGCCACAGACCAGCCGCGCGCCTTCAGCTTCGCCTCTGACGATATAACTTTGAACGATGCTCAATTGACGCTCTGACACCATAGGTCCGAAATTCGTCGCTTCATCCATCGGATTGCCAATTTTTGCTTCGTTCAAGCGATCTTGCAGGCGCTTCAAAAACGCATCTTTGATACCCTTTTGAACAAACACGCGCGTTCCATTGGAGCAGACTTGGCCGGAGCTGTAAAAATTCGCGAGGATCGCACCGCCGACAGCGTCCTCAAGGTTCGCATCATCAAAGATGATCAGCGGAGACTTACCGCCAAGTTCCATTGTGACGTGTTTTATCCCTTCCGCAGCCGCTGCATAAACTTTGCGACCTGTAGGAACGGAGCCGGTAAGCGACACCTTGTCCACGCGCGGGTCTGTGACAAGTGGCGCACCGACTGCACCTGTCCCTTGGATCACATTATATAACCCTGCGGGCAAACCAGCTTCATGCAGGATCTCCGCGACTTTGAGCGCACAAAGCGGCGTTGTCTCGGACGGCTTAAAGATCATCGCATTGCCACACGCCAGCGCAGGCGCGCCTTTCCAGCATGCAATTTGAGTAGGGTAGTTCCAAGCGCCGATGCCGACGCACAGGCCCAGTGCTTCGCGACGGGTGTAGACCCAATCCTCGCCCAACTGGATATGCTCGCCCGTAAGGCTACCCGCTAAACCACCGAAATACTCAAGCGCATCCGCGCCAGATGTTGCATCCACATAAAGCGTTTCGGACATGGGTTTGCCTGTATCGTAAGTCTCTAAAACCGACAGATCATAGTTGCGCTCTCGAATCATATCAGCGGCGCGGCGCAAAATGCGGCCCCGCTCGGTTCCTGATATCGCAGCCCAAGCTTTTTGCGCAGCTTTGGCCGATGTGATCGCGTGCTCGATAATCGCAGGTGTTGCTTCATGCACAACTGCGATTTGCGCGCCAGTTGCGGGGTAAATCACGGGGATTTCAACGCCTGCGGTGTCTTCGACATAAGCCCCATTGATAAAATGGCTGGCGGTGGGTTGTGTGGGATAGGGCATGTTTGCCTCCGGCAGAAGTTTATTTAGAAAGATGACGACGCTATTCGCCTCTCGGGAAGCGCTGGCTTTCCTCAAGAACGTTTAGATCCATGTGGTTTCGCATGTAGCGCTCGGACGCTTTTTGCAGCGGTTGATAGTCCCATGGGAAATAATCTCCGTTGCGCAAAGCTTCGTATACAACCCAGCGACGCGCTTGCGATTGACGGACGTCCGCATCAAAGCGCTCTAAATCCCAGCGCTTTTCAGACTTGGCCTTGAGGGTTTGCAGCGTGCCTTGATGTTCGGCCACTTGCGCAAGATTTCTGCACTCATGCGGGTCTGCCTCTAGATCAAAGAGTTGATCAGGATCCAGCACGCAGCGGGTATATTTCCACTTGCCATAGCGCAAACAGACAAGCGGCGCGTAGCTCGCCTCTGCGGCATATTCCATCGCGACAGGTTCTGTGCGCTCGACGCCCTGACCCATCGGTTTCAAACTCATGCCCGTCGTCCACGGCATAATTTCTTCCATATCCACACCTGCGAGATCGCAAAGCGTCGGACAAACATCAATATTGCTGACGGGCGTTTCGATCAGCCCCGGTTCCATATCCGGCGCGCAGATCATAAACGGCACACGCGCAGACCCTTCATAGAAGGACATTTTGAACCATAGGCCCCGCTCACCGAGCATGTCGCCATGATCTGCCACGAACATGATGATCGCCTCTTGGCGCGTCGTTTCCAGTGCCTCCATGACCTCACCAACCTTATCGTCCAAATAGGAGATATTGGCGAAATAGGCACGACGAGAACGGCGAATATCCTCATCGGAGATGTTGTAGTTGTCGCGATCATTTGCATCGAGAATACGCTGGGAATGGGCATCGTGCTCGGCGTAAGGGATCGGGCCGACCTCTGGCATGAGATGCTCGCAATCCTCGTAAAGATCCCAATATTTGCGGCGCGCCACATAAGGGTCATGGGGATGCGTGAAGCTCACGGTCATGCACCAGGGCCGATCATCCTTGCCGCGCGCATAGTCGTAAATCTTACGCGTCGCATGATAGGCAACCTCGTCGTCGTATTCCATCTGGTTGGTGATTTCGGCCACGCCAGAGCCTGTGACCGACCCCATGTTGTGATACCACCACTCGATCCGCTCGCCCGGTTTGCGATAATCAGGGGTCCAGCCGAAATCCGGTGGGTAAATATCCGTTGTCATGCGTTCTTCAAACCCATGCAACTGATCCGGCCCGACAAAATGCATCTTGCCGCTCAGGCAGGTTTGATAGCCCGCACGTCTTAGGTGATGCGCATATGTGGGGATCGAGGACGGAAACTCTGCGGCATTGTCATAAACGCCGGTGGCGCTTGGCAATTGGCCGGACATGTAGCTTGCACGCCCCGGCGCGCAAAGCGGGCTTGCGGTGTAGGCGTTTTTGAACCTTGTGGAGCGCGCTGCGAGCTTCTTGATGTTGGGTGCATGAAGCCAATCCGCAGGACCATCAGGAAAGAAAGTGCCATTGAGTTGATCGACCATGAAAATCAATATGTTCGGCTTGGTCATCACATCGTCTCCTTTAGTTCAAAGTCGAGATATGCGAGCACGTCTTCCGCGGCTTGCGAGTGCTGCGCCTTCGACTTCACAAGGCTTTGGTGCAAATAAACGCCGTCGATCAATGCAGCAGTGCGCGAAGCCACTTCGTCTGCGCGTGCTCGTAACAGCGGACGCAACGCGTGCACGAGGTTCGAGCGCAACCGCGCTTGATAGATTGTCAGTAAACGCTTTGCATCAGGCACAGTCTGCGCAAGCACGTAGAAATTGAGCCAAGCCGCGATCACCTCAGGGCGAAAATTCGAATTCGCGAAAGACGCCTTCACAATTGCCTCTGCGCGCTGTGCAGGGGTATTGGCCGCCCTCAAAGCTGTGTTCACTTCGGTGCCATACAAACGTAGAGTATGTCGCATCGCCGCTAGAAAAATCTGCTCCTTGCCGCCGAAATAGTGGTGCGCCAAAGCGCTCGACATTCCTGCCCGCTTGGCGATTGCACCGACAGTCACATCCAGCGTGCCTTGCGCGCCAATCTCGTGAATCGTAGCTTCCACAAGCGCTGCCCGGCGAATAGGTTCCATACCAACTTTTGGCATTGGGGCCTCCAAAACAAATCTCGCATACAGCTAAGTTCTTTTTTATTGACTGGTCAATCAATAAAAACAAATCGACCTACACCTTAGGAACGTTGGTGCCAGGTGTAATCTCGCCCCGTTTCAACACCGCCTCGCGCCACGTGATGAAAGTAATAGAGCTCAAAATCACGAAACCACCAAAGATCACCCAAAGATCTATCCCCTCACCAAAGGCGAAATACCCAAGCGAAACGGCCCAGATCAGCTGAATGAAGGTCACAGGTTGCGTCACCGTCAGCGGCGCATTGGCGAAAGCTAGGGTCATTGCGTAATGCCCCGCGGTGGCGAAACACGCCACAAGAAACAACAGACCGACCTCGCCCGCCGTTGGCGGTATCCACACTGCATATGCAAGCGGAGCGAGCCCGACAGTGACCGCAATGGAGAGCATTGAAACAACCACAGATGCAGGCAACGCATCAGCGAGCATTTTGGCGGTGAGATAGGAAACACAGAACATGCAAGCAACCGCAAGCATTGCGAGATGACCGATACTGACCTCTCGAAAGCCGGGACGCAGGATAATCATCGCACCCAAAAGCGCGAAACAAACCGCAAGGATGCGGCGAAATGCCAAGCGTTCCTTCAAGAAGATTGCTGCCGCGATAGTTACAAAAACCGGTGTGAGATAATTCATCGCGGTGACTTCCGCGATGGAGATTTGGGTCATTGCAAAGAACCAAAGCGTCACGCCAAATGTGTGAAAAAATCCACGCACTGCGATCAAACGCCATAGACGCGGTGTGAATGTCGTCGCTCTGAGGATCTTGAACAAAGGCAGCAAAAACAACAGCCCCAATCCATACCGCAAAAACGCAGCTTCACCCGCGGGAATGCGTGGACCGTTCAGCTTGACCAATGCAGTGACAGCAACGAAGCAAAGCCCAGCGACGACCATCCATATGACGCCGAGCAATGGGCGTTGCTTATGTTCTTCCATGGTTCGACATGATCAAAACAGCCCGCTTTTCGCAAGCGATATCGTATTTGCGTCTCAAAATGAGAAGGTAGCGAAGGTTGCTCAGCTTATAGGTAAGGAATAGGTTATAAGAGTCTGAAATATATTATCTATTTTGAATAAAAAATGGCCCGCACGGGAAGCGCAGGCCATTCGTTAATTCTCAAGCAAAACTTTAAAGTTGTTCCATAACCTCATCAGAAGCTTCGAAATTTGCTGTGACGCGTTGAATATCATCATCGTCTTCAAGCGCATCAATGAGCTTCATCAGCTTGGTCATTCCTTCCAGATCCAACTCTGTGGAAATGTTGGGCTGCCAGATGAGTTTCGCACTGTCGCTTTCGCCCAGCGCCGCTTCCAGAGCGGTAGAGACTTCATTCAAATCTGTGTCTTCGCAGATGATGACGTGCCCTTCTTCAGAGCTTTCACAATCCTCGGCGCCCGCCTCAATCGCAGCTTCCATGACCGTATCCGCATCGCCCGCTTCAACGCTATACATTATCTGACCTTTGCGATCGAACATAAAGCCAACAGAGCCGGTTTCACCCAAGTTGCCGCCATTCTTGGTAAACGTAGACCGCACCGTAGAGGCTGTGCGATTGCGGTTGTCTGTCATCGTCTCAACGATCACCGCGACGCCATTCGGGCCATAGCCCTCATAGCGGATTTCCTCATAGTCGTCGCCTTCGCCACCAATCGCCTTTTTGATCGCGCGATCAATGTTGTCTTTCGGCATGGACTGCGATTTCGCTTCCTTTACCGCAAGGCGCAAACGCGGGTTCTTTTCTGGATCGGGGTCGCCCATCTTTGCGGCAACGGTGATCTCTTTGGAAAACTTGGAAAACAGTTTCGAGCGCAGCTTGTCCTGACGCCCTTTACGGTGCTGAATATTTGCCCATTTTGAGTGGCCGGCCATGTCTCTCTCCAGATGAGAATTCTTAAATCTCGAGTGGTATAAGTCAGGGCGGGGCTTGGCCGCAAGTCGGTTGCATGTCGCGCGCTTTTCAGGTGAAGCTAAACGCAACTCGAAAGGCCCAACATGACCCAAGATCAGATCATCATATTCGCCCTCTTTGGTGCCGTATTCGCGCTCTTGCTTTGGGGGCGGTTTCGTTACGATTTGGTGGCCTTTTCCGCACTCATGGTCGGCGTGTTGCTTGGTGTTGTCGAGGGTAAAGACGCCTTTGCAGGCTTTGGTCACCCTGCCACTTTGGTTGTTGCTTTGGTGCTTGTTGTCTCTGCGGGTCTAGTGCGGTCTGGCGCGGTCTTTTTGATCACGCGCACACTTGTGGACAGCTCTCGCAACCTTGGCGGGCACATCGCGCTGATGGGGGGCATCGGCGGTGTCTTGTCCGCGTTTATGAACAATGTAGCGGCCCTAGCGCTCTTGATGCCTGTGGACATTCAGACCGCGCGAAAAGCGGGTCGCGCGCCGGGGCTGTCATTGATGCCGCTGAGTTTTGCGACGATCCTTGGTGGCATGGTCACGCTGATTGGCACTCCGCCAAACATCATCATTGCGGCCATCCGCGAAGAGCAACTTGGCGAGCCCTTCAAGATGTTCGACTTCGCCCCCGTGGGAGGCATCGCCGCGATTGCGGGTCTTGCTTTCGTCGCTTTGATTGGCTGGCGATTGATCCCCACGCGGGGCGATGACGGTGCCGCAGGCAATGACATGTCTGATTATATCGCCGAGTTGACCGTGCCCGCAGACAGCAAAATCATCGGCAAGCGTTTGTCTGAGATCGAAGAAGACGCCGAAAAGGCGGATGTCGCTCTGATCGGTCTTATCCGCGATGGCAAACGCCGCTATGGCCGTGCGCGCAGTTCTGAGCTGAAAGCGGGTGATACTCTTGTGCTCGAAGCCTCCCCCGATGCCTTGGATGAATTTCGCGCAGCTCTTTCGCTCGCATTTGCAGATGAAAAGCGCGAAGAGCAACTGAACGCAGCAGGTGACGGTGTTGATGTGATCGAAGTCGTGGTGACGGAAACCTCACGCCTTGCGGGCAAGACCGCTCAGGCGATTGGTCTCGCGTGGCGTCAACGCACCGTGCTCATGGGCATTTCACGCCAAGGTAAAGCGATCCGCGATCATGTGCGCAAAACTGAAGTGCGCACGGGCGATATTCTCTTGCTTTTGGTGCCCAAAGACCGTGGTCCTGATGTGACCGAATGGCTTGGCTGCTTGCCTCTGGCAGAACGCGGTCTTGCGGTAACACAAGATAGCAAAGTCTGGCTGGCGATTGGCATGTTCGCCGCCGCTGTGGCGGTGGCAAGTTTCGGTCTGGTGTACTTGCCCATCGCCCTTGGATGTGTGGTGGTTGCCTATGTTCTGGCCAAGATCGTTCCACTGTCCGAACTCTACACCCATATCGAATGGCCTGTTGTGGTCTTGCTTGGCTCGATGATCCCGCTGGGGGCGGCTTTGCAAAACGCAGGTGGAACCGAATTGATTGCGGGGGCTTTGGTTGGCCTGACCGAAGGGATGCCAGCTTGGGCGATCCTGACGGTCTTGATGGTTGTGACGATGACGCTATCGGACGTTTTAAACAACACCGCGACAACCATCGTGGCCGCGCCTGTGGGCATTCAAATGGCGCAATCTTTGGGCGTGTCACCTGATCCGTTCCTGATGGCGGTTGCGATCGCGGCGTCTGCGGCGTTCCTGACCCCGATCGGACACAAGAACAACACACTCATTCTTGGGCCTGGCGGCTATCAGTTTGGCGACTATTGGCGCATTGGCCTGCCATTAGAAATAATCATCGTTGCCGTCTCGATCCCCGCAATTCTGGTTTTCTGGCCGCTTTAAGACAACAACGCCTCAATAATCTTGGACATGCGGGTCTCTGCGTTTGGCCATGCGAGCGTTTGCAAGATAAGCGATTTTCCCGTGTGTGCGGTGACGTCAAACGGCGCGACAAGCGCACCGCTTGCCAAATCCCGCTCCACAAGGCTCGCATGACCGATCATCACGCCTGCCCCATTGCGCGCCTCTTGTAGCGCGAGGCTGTAAAGCGAAAAGCGCGCTTCGCTTTGCACGGCACTCTCTTGCGCCCCTGCTGCCTTTAGCCAGAGCCGCCAATCATCAACCCATGTTGCATCGTAGATACGCGGCAGGCTTTGCAAATCATCAATATTTGCAATCTGTGCTGCCAACGCTGGTGCGCAGACCGGGAAAATCACGTCTGCGCCAAGCACTTGCTCTGTCTTTGCACCTGTTGGCTGACCAAAAAACAGGCTGATGTCACAGATTTCACGCTTTAAATTCGGGGCTTGCTCCAGCGCGTTAATTGAAATGGATTGATTGGGGAATTGCTGCCGTACGCGTTGCAAACGCGGTGACAGCCAAAGCTGTGCAATCGCCGGTAAAGCTGCAATGTTGACCGTTGCTTCGGGCGCATTGATGCGCAGCGTATGAAGCGCCGTGCCAAGCGCATCGAAGGCTTGGGAAAACTGCTCACGCGCGGAGTCGCCAAGCGGGGTGAGCACAACGCCTTGGCTACGCCGCTCGAAAAGCGGAGCACCGATCCAGTCCTCTAGTGATTTAATCTGCTGCGAAACAGCGCCAGCCGTCACCGACAATTCCTCCGCCGCGGCGGCAAAACCGCCGACGCGTGCCGCAGTCTCGAAGCAGCGCATTGCATTCAAGTGAGGCCCGCGCGGGCGTGGTGGATTAACGGACATGACTAGCCTTAGTTTTTCTACGCCTAATTTTAGAAAATCTCATTTGCGCAGAGAGAGCAAGTCAGATCAACTCACCCACAGATTTATGGAGAATGAATATGCTAGTGAACCGCCCTTGGGTCCCGTCCCTCTGCGAAGACCGCGTGACGCAAATTTCAAAAGCAACAATCGCGCGCAGCACTGTTGAAAACGCCGCACGGCTCGGTGCGTTGATTGATGAAAACCGCGACATTCACGAGCGCGAATGCTTTAACTTGAACCCTGCGACCAATGTGATGAACCCGCGTGCAGAAGCGATGCTGGCCTCCGGTCTTGGCGCGCGTCCTTCGCTTGGCTATCCGGGTGACAAATACGAGATGGGCCTAGAGGCGATTGAAGAAATCGAGGTCATCGCAGCAGAGCTTTGCGCGCAGGTTTTCGACGCTAAATACGCGGAAATACGCGTTCCCTCTGGCGCGATAGCCAATCTCTACGGTTTTATGGCGACCTGCAAAGCGGGTGACACGATCATCGCGCCGCCTGCGTCGATTGGTGGTCATGTGACCCATCACCTAGATGGCTGCGCGGGGCTGTTCGGTTTGAATACTGTCCCTGCCCCTGTAAACGCAGACGGCTACACCCTTGATATTGATGGGCTGCGCAAGCTCGCACACGAGGTGAAGCCAAAGTTGATCACAGTTGGCAGTTCGCTCAACTTGCAAGAACACCCAGTCGCAGACGTTCGCATGATTGCGGACGACGTCGGTGCAAAGGTGCTCTTTGACGCGGCGCATCAATGTGGGATCATCGCGGGAAAATCGTGGAAGAACCCGCTGGCCGAAGGCGCGCATCTAATGACAATGAGCACCTACAAAAGCCTTGGCGGCCCGGCATCCGGTTTGATCGTGAGCAACGACGCAGAACTCATGCAGCGCATTGATGCGATTGCATTTCCGGGCATGACCGCGAATTTTGATGCCGCAAAGTCTGCCGCCCTTGCAATGACGATGCTCGATTGGATTGATCATGGGGCCGCTTACAGCACGCAAATGATAGCGACAGCGCAAGCACTCGCAAGCGCGCTGGCCGATCAAGGCTTGCCTGTGTTCAGCACGACACAAGGCCACACGCAATCGCATCAATTCGCGATTGAAGCCGCTGGGTTTGGCGGCGGTCAGGCTGCGTCAAAAGCGCTGCGCAAGGCGGGGTTTCTTGCCTGTGGCATTGGCCTCCCCATTGCAGAGGTCGCGGGCGACATGAACGGATTGCGCATTGGAACGCCTGAGTTGGTGCGTTGGGGGGTTACGCCCGAACATACCGATGAGCTTGCCGCGTTAGTCGCCAAGGCGTTGCGCTCTAACGCCCCCGACACGATGGCAACAGAGGTGCGCAGCTTGCGCGAAAGCTTTGATACGTTGCACTACATGACACTTTAAAATAGCCCTGAAAACACCTGCGCTTCATGCATTTTCAGGCTGGTGCGTGCGCTGTTAAATATCGACGTGCTCGCTAATTCTGGGAACATTTCCAGCAACTCCAGACGTGCGGAAAGATCAAGAGCATCCACGTTTTCTTTACTTGGGCAGTAACTTTCAGACCAGCAGCCTTCGGCCAAAACGATCTCATGGTCATCAAAGAGCATGTGAACATATGTGATTTCGTTGCACGTGATTTGACGTATGGTTTGATCGTTCACCAACATCTTTGCCGCAGCGAGCACTTCGTTTTCACCGTAAAGCAACTCTGCCTGCCACCCCCGCAGCAACATTCTATGTTGCGGAGACACCAACAAGTCACGTGCATTCCCAAGCGTTCCCTTTCGAATATAAATAGGTGCAAGATGTCCTTTGCCCGCAACGGTTTTCGAGCCAATCCAACGGATTTTTTGAATGCCATTGTCGCGCGTGACGACGTCATCTCCCACACTAAGGTCACCAATCATCTGTTGCCCTTGCGGGGTTGAAATCAAAGTGGTGCGTTCAAAACAAACGACGTTGGTGTTGTCGAAAGTGAGGTCACTTGCAACAACGCCGCTCAATTCCAGACTACCACCCATCGCGGTGTTATCGCCAAAACTTCCAACCGATTGGTTGAGCACCCCATCATCAAGAACGTCGTTACGCAGTTCGGTCAGGTTTGTATAAAAATCGCTTAGATCAACGAAATCATTGTTGGCCTGATCGCCATCGGTGATGCTGCCGCTGTTGCCTGCGTTGAAATCCGTGATCGTGTCAACGCCGTCACCGGAATTGAAAACATAAGTGTCATCGCCATCACCACCCGTGAGGCTATCCGAGCCAGTGCCGCCGATAAGCGTGTCGTTGCCGCCATTGCCTTCAATCGTGTCCGCACCTGCGCCACCATCAATGCTGTCATCACCTTCAATACCAAAGGGAACACCCGTGACCGAGTACCCTGGCTCTGGCGGAAGGCCTGGCATTGGCGAAGTCAAAAGGTTTTATGTTACGCCCCCAGTATCAGGTCCGCTTACTGTCGCAGACAGGGTGTCACCACCGCGGTTTTCCCAATAGCGGATTTGGATCGTGTAGGTCTCGGCTGGGTCCAACGTCACATCACCAAAGCGCGTCGTCGTGCCTTGGTGGAAGCCGTTGTTCATATAATCAAGCGTACCGCCTGTCTGGTTGGCAAAGTTCAAAGCCGTACCAGAGCTATCAAAAATCTGGATCGTCGAGCCATCATCAGAGCTGGTCGCAAAGCGGTCTGTGCCACCCGCACTGGTATTTATCGTGCTCGTGTAGATCACCGCAAAATATTCGGGGTTACCACCAGTTCCGCGAATTGTGTTGGTTAACCCGCCTTCATTGAAGTCCGTAACATAGCCAGCAGCAGTCCGTGTGCTGCCCGCCGTTTCTATGTCAAAGGCTTGCCCAGCCGCGCTGGTAAAATCACGATCATACGTTTAAAAGTGCCACGCGCCTGCGACAGGGCCATCACCTGCAAGAACATCGTTGCTCGCGCCACCTGTCAGGGTGTCGTGCCCGAGCCCACCAGACAGCGTATCTATGCCCGCGGTGCCAGTAATCGTTTGATTATCTCGTGTTGCAGGGGTCGTGTTTGTATTCGTAGCCATAACAAAGCCTAACTCTCTAACAAAAGCTTCTGATACCTACGAAATGTGTACTGAATGAGACGATTCACAGTTGCGCAAAGATCTTAAGAAACTAATAATGCAGGGAAAATACGCGAAACGTAGCAGAAACGGCTCCGTTTGCGATGGCGTCCAAGTCCTCATTTGCATCCTAGCTTTAGGCGTTTCAGTGCAAGCAGTGCTTGCGCGTTCAGCATGTCATGGTAGGGACAAACCTATGAGAACACTTTTCCTAGGCGATGTGATGGGCCGCGCGGGGCGCCGTGCTATCACGGAACACTTGCCCAAATTGCGCGATGATTTGCGGGCTGATTTTGTTGTTGTGAATGGCGAAAACGCTTCCAATGGCATGGGCCTCAATGGCGAGCACGCGAATGACATTTTCAAAGCGGGTGCGGATTGCATCACGTTGGGCGATCATGCCTTTGATCAGCGCGATATGATGCAACACATCGAAAAAGATCAGCGCATTCTGCGGCCTTTGAACTTTGCCAAAACGGCTCCTGGCCGCGGCCATAAGTTGTTCAAAGCGCGCGGTGGTCAAAAAGTACTTGTCCTGCAAGTGCTCGGACAAGTCTTTATGAAGCGCGCCTTTGATGATCCGTTTTCCGCAGTTGACGCTGTGCTGCGCGCGCATCCTTTGGGTGGTCTGGCGCAAATGATCCTTGTGGATGTACATTGCGAAGCGACGTCTGAGAAAATGGGCATGGGTCACTATTGCGATGGCCGCGCGACGATTGTTGTTGGCACACACACCCATGTTCCTACCGCCGATGCGCAGATCTTGCCGGGCGGGACGGCTTTTCAAAGCGATGCGGGGATGTGCGGTGATTATAATTCGGTGATCGGCATGGAAAAAGAAGAACCCATGCGCCGTTTTGTGACCGGGATGAGCAAATCTCGTTTCACTCCGGCCAATGGCGAAGCGACTTTGTCCGGCCTGTTCGTGGTCAGCGATGATCGCACCGGCAAAGCCACATCAGTGCAAATGATCCGCCACGGCGGACGCCTTGAACAGAGCGGCCAATAAAGCGGACGTGAAACACAACGCGTCCCTCTTTGGCATCTTGATCTTGCTCGGTGCAGGTTGGGGCGTGACCATGCCGTTGACCAAAATCACCGTCGGCGCGGGCTATCAGTATTTAGGTCTGATTTTCTGGCAATTTGCAGTTGCTGTGATCCTCATGGGATCAGTGTTGCTCTTGCGCGGTCGGCTTCGCTGGCCGAGCAAAGCACAAGCTTACTTTGCGTGCATGATCGCCTTGATCGGCACCCTTTTACCGAACTCTGCGAGCTACCAAGCGGCTGTTTATCTTCCAAGTGGCGTCATCTCCATCTTGCTTTCTCTCATCCCGATGATCGCTTTTCCGATTGCTTTGGCGCTCGGCAATGATGGTTTCTCACTACGCAAACTTATCGGCCTGTCCATCGGGTTCAGCGCGGTAGCACTTATCGCGGTTACAGGATCAAGCTTTGTCGGTGAGGTATCACTCTGGTGGATCGCCGTTGCGTTGATCGCGCCAAGTTTTTATGCACTTGAGGGCAATGTCGTCGCAAAATGGGGCACCTATGGCTTTGATCCCATTGAGACTTTATTCTGGTCTTCAGTTTTCGGCGTCTTTCCCGCTTTGATGTTGGCGGTGGCCTCGGGCCAGTTCATTCCCGTGCCTAAGGTTTGGGGCACCGCGGAATATGCCTTCCTGATAATCGCGATTGCGCATGCAATTGTCTATGCAGGCTACGTCTGGCTTGTCGGCCGTGCGGGCCCCGTATTTGCGGCGCAGGTGAGTTATTTGGTAACTATATTCGGCGTAGGCTGGGCCATGATCCTTTTGCGCGAAAGCTATGCAGCCGGATTTTGGGTTGCACTGGTCTTAATGCTTTGTGGATTGTTCTTGGTTCAGCCACGAAAGCGCGATGAAGAGGCGATTGAAACATGACGTTCTTTGAACTGAGCGAAACTCAAAGCGCAATTGCCGCGCTTTTGACAGTACTTGGCATGTTCGTTTTGTTCGTGCGCGAAAGTTACCCGACCGAAGTGGTCGCTATCACGGGTGTAGCATTTTTGCTGATCCTTGGTGTTTTACCCTACGAAAACGCGCTGACCGTTCTATCCAACCCTGCCCCCTGGACGATTGCTGCGATGTTCATCGTCATGGGCGCTTTGGTGCGCACTGGCGCTTTGGAGGCGTTTACCAAGCTCGCAGACAAACAAGCCAAGACACGCCCAAAGGTAGCGATTGCCATGCTCTTGGCGTTTGTGATCATCGCCTCTGCGTTTGTGTCCAATACCCCCGTCGTCGTCGTCATGATCCCTGTTTTTGTGCAGCTCTCTCGCACGCTTGGCACAAAAGCGTCTAAGCTATTGATCCCATTAAGCTATGCCGCGATCCTTGGTGGCACTTTGACCTTGATCGGCACCTCGACCAACCTGTTGGTCGACGGTGTGGCGCGGGCCAACGGAATGGCGGCGTTTTCCATTTTCGAGGTCACGCCTTTGGGCATCGTGCTCGTCGCTTGGGGGATGCTCTATCTGCGCTACATTGGCCCCTACCTGCTGCCCGAGCGCGACAGTATGGCGAGCCTTTTGAGCGATAAGAGCCAGATGAAGTTTTTCACAGAGGCTGTCATCCCGCCGGAGAGCAATCTGATCGGGCGCGAGGTCATGGGGGTGCAACTGTTCAAACGCGAAGGCGTGCGTTTGATCGATGTTGTGCGCGGAGATCTGTCTTTGCGACGCAATTTGAAAGAGGTCACGCTGCAAGTTGGTGACCGCGTTGTTCTGCGCAGCCGCATTTCTGAATTGCTAAGTCTACAAGCCACCAAAGAACTGAAGCGCATTGATCAAGTTTCTGCCGTGGAGACGCATACGGTTGAGGTTCTGATCACACCGGGTTGCAAGATGGTTGGACGCACGCTCGGCGCTTTGCGACTGCGTCGCCGCTTTGGTGTGTATCCGCTCGCGGTGCACCGTCGCAACCAGAATATCAGTGGTCAGTTGGATGCTGTGCAGGTGCGCGTTGGGGATACTTTGCTGCTTGAAGGGTCGCCTGCGGATATCCAAAGGCTCGCCACTGAAATGGACTTGGTTGATGTATCCACGCCATCCGAGCGCGCCTATCGCCGCTCGCACGCGCCGATCGCCTTGCTTGCCATAGTGGGCCTAGTTGCGCTTGCAGGCTTTGGCATTGCACCAATTTTCTATCTTGCGATCATTGCTGTCGCGCTGGTCCTGATTGCCCGCTGCATTGATGCGGACGAAGCGTTTTCATTTGTGGATGGGCGTTTGCTCACACTGATCTTCGCGATGCTCGCGATTGGTGCAGCACTTGAAAGCTCGGGTGCTGTGAAGCTCATCGTGCAAGGCGTAGCGCCTTACCTCGGCACATTGCCGCCTTTCTTGCTGGTTTGGGCGATCTATTTGCTTACGTCGGTCCTAACAGAATTGGTGTCCAACAACGCAGTCGCAGTTGTGGTAACGCCCATAGCTATCGGATTAGCAGATGCACTTGGCATTGACGCGCGGCCTTTGGTGGTTGCGGTGATGGTCGCAGCTTCTGCGAGCTTTGCGACCCCTATTGGCTATCAAACCAACATGCTCGTCTATGGTCCTGGCGGATACAAATTCACCGATTTTATGAAAGTCGGCATACCGCTGAACCTGAGTATCGGGCTTTTGGCATCCGCTTTGATCCCCTTTATCTGGCCTTTGTAATAGACTGAAAGCGGCCCTCCGGGGGAAGTTTATCTGGAAAGATGAAGCGCTAGCTTGGCGTGATGATGCCAGCTTCGGTCACGATAAGATCAAGAGGCTGGTCAGTGAGTTCCAGCGGCAGGTTGTCTTGTTCTTGAGCACTAAAGGCAAAACCGATGGCCATGGTGGCGCGGCGCGCGCGTAGGCGTTCTAGCGTGCGATCATAAAAACCACCGCCATACCCCAAACGACCGCCTTTGCGATCAAACGCCACCAGTGGCACGATCAGAATTTCAGGCTCGATCCACACGCCGGTTTCGGGGATTTGTGCGCCAAAAGCACCTGCGATCATCGAACAATCCGGCGTCCATTCGCGAAAATCGAGCGGGGTTTCTGCCGCTTTGATCACCGGCATTCCAACTGGGCCATATGCGGCGGCTTCGGCCATAGCTGGCAATGGATTGATCTCTGTGCGCATAGGCGCGTAGCCTGCAATCGGCACGCCGCGATACCCTGCAAGCACTTCGCTCAGGTAGCTTGATTGTGCACCGCGCGAGGCATCAAATGCAGATTTACGCGCCGCAAAAGCTGCTTTGCGGGCGGCAGTTTTAATAGTCGCGAGGTCCGTCATAAAAGCACCAATGCCGCGAGGCCGAGGAAAGCGAAAAAGCCAACCACATCGGTCACCGTCGTCACGAACGCACCAGATGCCAGCGCAGGATCGATGCCGAACTTCTCCAAAATCACAGGGATGGCCGTCCCTGCAAGCCCTGCAACGACCATGTTGATCACCATCGCAGCCGCAATCACGTAGCCCAACGCAGGTGAGCCAAACCAGACCAAGCCGACGATCCCCATGATTACCGCAAAGACCACGCCATTGATCAAGCCCACAAGGACTTCGCGACGAATGACGCGCCACATATTCGAGCCTGTAAGGTCTTTTGTGGCAATCGCGCGGACCGCAACTGTGAGCGATTGAGTGCCCGCGTTACCGCCCATGGAAGCAACGATAGGCATCAAGACAGCCAGCGCAACGATCTGGGTAATCGCCGCTTCGAACTGGGCAATCACAAGGCTGGCAGCGATAGCCGTCACGAGGTTCACCGCAAGCCAAGGAAGGCGCTGTTTGGTGGTGTTGATGACACGGTCAGAGAGCGATCCCTCACCCACACCTGCGAGACGCAGAATGTCTTCTTCGTGCTCTTCATCCAGAACGATCATCGCGTCATCGATCGTTATGACACCCACGAGCCGTTCGTCCTCATCCACGACGGGCGCGGAAATCAGGTGATATTGGTTGAACGCATAGGCGACATCGCCTTCATTCTGCATCGCGGGAATGACCTGAAAAACCGCTTCCGTGATTTCCCACAAAAGCACGTCGCGCTTGGAGCCCATAAGTTTGCCAAGGGTGACATTGCCAACAGGCTTAAGGCGCGGATCAACGAGGGTGACATGGTAAAATTGTTCAGGCAGCGTGTCTTGTTCGCGCAGGTAATCAATGGCTTGGCCCACAGTCCAGTGCTCTGGCGCCATGACGACTTCGCGTTGCATCAAGCGGCCCGCTGAGTTCTCGGGATAGGCCAGAGATTGCTCTACGGCGACTCGATCGCTGTCCTCAAGTGCGTCCAGAATGACGTCCTGTTGGGTGACGTTCATGTCTTCGATCAGATCGACAACATCATCGCTTTCCAACTCGCGCACAGCATCGGCAAGTACTTCGGGGCGTAGAATAGCGATGACTTCGTCGCGAATACTCTCATCGAGTTCTGACAGGATTTCTCCGTCGAATTCGCGATCGTATAGATGGATCAGCTTGCGCCGTTCCACCGTGCTGATTTGCTCAAGAAGGTCCGCGATATCAGCGGGGTGCATCGGATCCATGAGCATGCTGAGCAGGCCCTGATCACCCCGTTCGACCGCATTTACAACAGCCGTCACATCAGAGCGCTCAAGCTTATAGCTGCCCTCTTCCGCCTCATTACGAGTTTCATTTATCAGATCGGTATCGTTCATAGGAGGACCTTTCTGACCAAAGCAGCGGGTTCGTGTACAAGTTTACGCATATGCAGCAAGAAGCAACAGTGCGTCGCGTAAAAATCCTGTAAAGAGCTGGCAGGTTTCTGCTATTGAGGCACCATGAGCGAACAGCAAATAATTTCCGGTGAACTTTTGATCTTTGAGGGTGATCCATTCACGGATGCACCTGAACAGGCAGTGCAAATCAAGAGCGACAGCGCCCTTTTGATTGAGGGCGGTTTGATCACACAGATTGGGTCGCGCGACGAAATGGTCGCAGCTCATCCGCAAGCAATACATCACGCACACAAAAACAAGCTGATTTGCCCCGGTTTCGTTGATGCACATGTGCATTATCCACAAACCGCAATGATCGCATCTTGGGGCAAGCGGCTGATTGATTGGCTCAACACCTACACATTTCCCGAGGAAATGCGCTTTGCAGATCCAGACTACGCGCGCGAGATTTCAGTGCGCTATCTGGATTTGACAGCGGCGCATGGCACTACCTCTATGGCGAGCTTTTGTACGATCCATACCGCATCAGTTGAGGCGCTGTTTTCGGAAGCGCAAAACCGTGGGCAAAGGGTTGTTGCTGGTAAAACTTGCATGGATCGCAATGCGCCAGACGGGCTGCGTGACACTGCCCAAAGCGCCCATGATGACAGCAAAGCTTTGTTGGAAAGGTGGCATGGTGTCGGGCGATTGTCTTATGCGATAACACCGCGCTTTTCCCCGACCTCGACCCCCGAGCAGTTGGAAGCGATGGGCACATTATGGGCAGAGCATCCGACATGTTTGATGCAAACGCATTTGAGCGAACAGGTAGATGAAATCGCGTGGGTGCATGAATTGTACCCCAAGGCGCAGGATTATTTGGACACCTATGAGAGCTTTGGCCTATTGGGCGAACGCGGCGTTTACGGGCACGCGATACACCTAGAACCGCGCGAGATTGATCAGCTAAACGAACACGGCGCAGCGCTGGTGCATTGCCCGACCTCGAACGCGTTTATCGGGTCTGGCCTGTTTCAAATGGCCGCGTTGAAAGCACGCGGTTTGAGCATTGGCTTGGCGACAGACACGGGCGGCGGATCAAGCTTTTCAATGTTGCGCACCATGGCCGCAGCCTATGAAATTGCGCAGCTTGCGGGGTCTGTCTTACACGCTGGTCAGCTCTTGTGGCTGGCGACGCAAGGATCTGCCAAAGCACTACATCTCAGCGACAAGATCGGTGCATTAGAGGGCGGGATGGAGGCGGATATTACAGTGCTCGATCTTGCCTCAACCCCTGCGATTGCGCAACGCTATGATAATGCGGCGCACGCTTGGGATCGAGTATTTCCGACCATTATGATGGGCGATGACCGTGCGATTGCAGATGTTTGGATTGGTGGCGCGCGCGTAACGCCCACCGCCTGATTGAAATCAACAGCCGGGCTTGCCCAGAACCATCACCCAATAGTCACCCGATTGGGCCATCGCCAATTGGGTCGCATTCTTGCTGAGCAAATTTTTGCGGTGACCTTCGGACTTTTGCCAGCCCTCTAAGGCCTCCAAAGCACCCTTTTGGCCTTGTGCGATGTTCTGTGCAACAAAGCAGAATCCATAGCCCTCTCGTTTCACGCGATCCCCGACACTGGAACCGTCTTGCCCTGTGTGGCTGAAGAAACCATTGGCATTCATACTGTCTGCATGGGCTTGCGCCGCACGAGCAAGGCGCGCATCGGCTGCCAAGGCAGGCTGCCCATTGGCAAGGCGAAAGGCGTTGACTTCAGGCGCAATATTCGCGCTCAAACCAACCGTCGGCTGTGCAACAGCGGCCTTGCCACGAGGCGTGACATTCGCGCCAGAGCGCACGCAAGCGGCACTCACCGCAAGGACACAAAGCCCAAGTAAAATAACACGCATCTGCAATACTCCTAAAGAAAATTATCCATCCGATAATGCCAAAGCCATAGCGTTTTGTCGCGCGATTGTCTTGGACAGGTCAATAGATGTGATCTGGCCAGACGCAACAACGCGCCGTCCTTCGATAAACAGGTCGCGCACCTGTGTCGGACCTGCAAGCAAAAGCGCTGCGGTATCCCAATTTCCGGCAGCCTCGATCCCGTTCATATCCCAGATCGCTAAATCAGCACGTTTCCCAATCGCGATTTGCCCGCAATCATCACGGCCCAAAACCTCTGCGCCGCCGCGTGTCGCGATGCGCAAAGCTTCGCGTGCGCTCATCGCGTCTGCACCCAATGAGACACGTTGCAACAACATCGATTGGCGCGCTTCCAGTACCAAGTTACCCGCATCATTCGAAGCAGACCCGTCCACGCCAAGCCCGACTTTAACGCCAGCGTCGCGCATTTGACGCACAGGGGCGATGCCGGATCCAAGACGACAATTCGAGCAAGGACAATGCGCAACGCCTGTACCAGAGCGTGCAAAGAGATCAATTTCCTGATCATCAAGCTTTACACAATGCGCATGCCACACATCATCGCCTGTCCACCCCAGATCCTGCGCATATTGGCCCGGACGGCAGCCGAATTTCTCAAGCGAATAAGCAATATCCTCATCATTTTCAGCCAAATGCGTATGTAACATCACACGTTTGTCGCGTGCCAGAACAGCTGCGTCCCGCATCAAATCACGGCTTACCGAAAACGGCGAACACGGCGCTACACCAACACGACACATCGACCCATCCGAGGCATCATGATGCGCATCAATCACGCGAATACAGTCTTCGAAGATAGCGCGTTCGTTTTCCACCAGCGAATCTGGTGGCAGCCCGCCATCGCTTTCGCCAATCGACATGGAGCCACGTGTGGGATGAAACCGCATCCCGATATCCGCCGCCGCTGCGATGGTGTCATCAAGCCGCGAACCGTTGGGATAAAGATACAGATGATCAGAAGTGAGTGTGCAGCCAGAGAGCATCAGCTCCGCCAGCCCGACTTGCGCAGAGACATACATCTCTTCAGGGCCAAAGCGCGACCAAATTGGATAGAGCGTTTGCAACCAGCCAAACAAGAGTGCGTCCTGCCCACCCGGCACCGCACGCGTCAGGGATTGATAGAGGTGGTGGTGCGTATTCACGAGACCCGGCGTCACAAGGCATCCAGCTGCATCAAGTACCTGCCCTGCACTACTAAGCCCCTGGCCCACTTCAACAATCACACCGTCACGCATCAAAATATCGCAATTGGGTATCTCGGAGCCAGCGTCATCCATCGTCAGAACGAGGCGCGCGTTGCGGATAAGGGTTTCATTTGGCTTGGTCATACTGTGCAGTCCTTCACGTGTTTCCACGCTTTTTTCGGGATTAGGCCAAGATCACGGGACCTTGGTGCTGCGACAGAAAAAAGCGAAGGACTCGCAGCAAATTTCGTTCAGTAAAGCGAAGTGTCGTGTTCAACTCAAGGTTTGCTGTAAAATTTTAAGCGCTTTCGCATGCAACTCTGGCGTTGCAGTAGCCAATGCGCGCCCGCCGTTATGGGCTTTGCCACCTTTCCAATCCGTCACAATGCCGCCAGCGGCTTCGATCACAGCAATCGGCGCGGCAATATCATAGGCGTTCAAGCTCGCTTCAATCACCAAATCAATATGCCCCGCCGCGAGCAGACCATAGGCGTAGCAATCGCATCCAAACCGTGTGAGTTTGACCTCTCGCATCACAGCCTCGAACGCGGCGCGCTCTTCTGGCGTGCCCACTTCAGGGAAGGTGCTGAACAAAATTGCATCGCTCAAATCACTGGTATCCCGCACCTGCAAAGCGGCGGTACCGTGCGGGCCAATCACCTCTGCGCGAGCGAAACCACCACAGAAACGCTCACCAACGTAGGGTTGGTCAATTATGCCAAGCCGCGGGCCGCTGGTGTCATTGAGCGAGATCAGGACACCCCAAGTCGGCGTGCCGCTGATAAATCCACGGGTGCCATCAATAGGATCGAGCACCCAAGTCAGACCGCTGGTGCCTGCGCTGTTGCCGAACTCTTCGCCCAAAATAGCGTCTTGCGGGCGGCGTTTGTTCAAGATGTCGCGCATCACCTGCTCAGCCGCTTTGTCCGCGATTGTCACAGGATCGAAACCATCGCGATCCTTGTTGTCCGCGCTCAGGCCGATCTGGCGAAAATAGGGAAGTATGCAAGCGCGCGCGGCATCGGCTAATTCCTCTGCCACAGACCAAAGTTCAGCCTGTAACGCAACGCTTTCAATGTCTTGCATAGTACCCTGCTTTGTTTAGCAGCGCGTCATATCGCGCGCTGCCTTTACTTAGAGCAGGTGGTCCGACCCTTCAAGCAACGTCGCTCAAAACGCGCGCTAGGTCGAACAAACGTCTGCGCTGCTCTTCCGGGATCGAATAATAAGAGCGCACCAAATCAAGCGCCTCTTTGTCATTCAATAGATCAGTGGGCACGGCGCTTTGCTCGGCACCCTGAGGTGCAGCATCTGCGTCAGTACTTTCCATGCCAGCAAAGAAAAAGCTGACATCCACCTCGAGTGATTCTGCGATATCCCACAAACGAGATGCGCTGACGCGGTTTGCGCCTGTTTCATACTTCTGAATTTGCTGGAATTTGATCCCAACCTTTTCAGCCAACTGCTGCTGAGTGACCCCTACAAGCCATCGACGGTGTCGAATGCGCTTGCCGACGTGCACGTCCACTGGATGTGGCATGGTGCTTCCTTTCATATTCGCAGCACGACATGTTCCGAGTGGCAGAACAATTGAACCGTGCAAGATTACTCAACGTTTACGTTACTAAATTCAACGTGGAGTAGCGCGATCTTACGATTATACCTCTAATAGGCAAGTCTGGAATCACTAACCTTGAGGGGGAACTTTCAAGATTTCAACTCAATCCCTACCTAAATATCGATATTTTCAGGCGTATTTTCGTGTTGGACTTTCGCCCGAAAGCGCTATCGTTTAACTTGTTAAATACTTGCATTCTTTGAACAAAAAAGAGGTTGTCATGCGCGCATATCAGGTCCCAGAAATTGATATTCCCCCTGCGTTTGTAGAGTGTGAAAAACCCGAGCCGAACGTCGGGGAAACGCGGGTGAAAATTGCCTGTTGTGGGCTGAACTTCGCCGATCTGTTGATGCAAAAGGGTCAATATCAAGATACCCCGCCTGCACCGTTCACGCTTGGTATGGAAATTGCGGGGACAATCGACACGCATGGCGCGGGTGTTTCAGGTCCAAAAGCTGGCACGCGAGTCGCTGTTTTTGGCGGCCAAGGCGGGCTAGCCGAATATGGGTGTTATGACGCGCGCATCGTTTTACCGATCCCCGACGCAATGAGCATGGCGGAGGCGGCAGCGTTTCAAATCGCTTATGGAACCAGTCATCTCGCGCTCGGATATCGCGCCAAACTGAAACCCGGCGAGACGCTTTTGGTCCTTGGTGCCGCAGGTGGCGTGGGTCTAACGGCTGTCGAGATCGGCAAACTGATGGGCGCGACTGTTATTGCCGTCGCGCGAGGTGCGGATAAGTTAGAAGTCGCACGCAAAGCAGGTGCCGATCATCTTATCGAGGCGGACGTCGACGACTTACGCGGCGAGTTAAAGGCTCTTGGTGGCGTGGATGTGGTTTATGACCCCGTGGGCGGTGATCTGTTCAAAGCCGCCTTTCGCGCGTGCAAGCCCGAGGCGCGCATTTTGACCATTGGTTTTGCAAGTGGTGACGTTCCAAAAGTGCCTGCAAATCATCTGCTCGTGAAAAATATCGATGTTTTGGGGTTTTATTGGGGCGGCTATCTGAAGTTCAAACCCGAAATTGTAACCGACAGCCTACGCGAACTCTTTGATTGGTATGAACAAGGCAAGTTGAAGCCGCATGTGAGTCATTTGCTTCCATTTGAACAAGCAGCAGATGGAATGGAGCTTTTGCGTGCGCGCAAGTCTACAGGTAAAGTGGTGATAGAAGTTACGCCGCAAGAAGCGTAACGCACAATATTTCAGCGGCCTTTCACCCCTTTTTCTTTGAGTTTAGGGTCATGCAATCATTGCCATATGGCCTGCCCACTCAGGATCCGGGGTCAAAATGCAATAGCGCGGTGCGATTTTCTGCACTTCGCCCACACGTACAAAGGAGCGTGCAGGACTGACTGGTTGATCGCGCATCAGTTCTGGGAAAATAACGATCAAATCCAACT
Source organism: Planktotalea frisia (assembly GCF_001890925.1). Lineage (GTDB taxonomy): Bacteria > Pseudomonadota > Alphaproteobacteria > Rhodobacterales > Rhodobacteraceae > Planktotalea > Planktotalea frisia. Next base: position 5,946 of record NZ_MLCB01000201.1, on the reverse strand, counting down.
GTTCACGCCGCTTAAAGCGCGAAGTTACATAGGTGCCGGGGTAAAAACTCTCGCTCCAACAGCCATGGGCCTTGATGATCTCATGACGCGCAAAAACAAGGTGGACATAGCTGACCTTGCGACAGCCTTTCATCACACGAATTCCTTCGCGTTCAGTCAACGCTTTTGCGGGGACCAGAACCTGATCGCCTTCAGGGTTTTGCACAAGCATCCGGTGTTGCGGCGACACAACCAGACGTTTGCTTGGCACGCCAAAGCCAAGGGCGTCGGGCTTAAATTCAATCGGTTTGTGGCAAGGATCATCGCCTTTTAAAAAATTCAGATGCCTGCGCAGGCTTTTCTGCAAACGCTGGACCCCATGGTCCAAAGTCACTACCAAGTCGCCTTTTTCCAGTTCCTCGACCCTCCTTTCGCCCTCTGGCACCACAATCATCGTGCCTGTAGCGAAGCAAACGACTGAAACTGTTGAGTATTCGTAACTGTCGGTTGCCGAATTATACCGATAGGAAGACCCCGCATTCTGATCTTCCTGCCCGCTTTCCACCGCCGCATTCGTTGCTTCAATCAAAGTGGTCCCGGGAAAGCCTGACATCCCGGGGAAATTGCTGGCGGCGTTTTCAGACAAATTGATGACAATATATTCACCAGTCGCAGGATTGACCAAAGCCACACCTTCTGAATCGTTCTCGTCAGAGCCTTCCGTCAAGAAATTTGTGTTCTGGCCGCCTGAACCGGATTCCACCCCGCCCTCGCTGGCTTCTTGCATGTTAGAGGGAGGGGTGCCGCTAATCTCGTTCACGATATAGAGATTCTTGCCCGGCTGAATAATCGTTCCGGACGGAAACGTATGATACAATCCATCCTGCACCCCGTCTGGCGCACCAGCCCCCGTCATATCCGACCAAATTTGCCAGCCCGACAAGTCTATGGCGCTACCAGTTGTATTTTGGAGCGAGACAAATTCATCCTCTTGCGTGGCGGTGCCATCACCATCTGTATCAAATTCTGCGCCACCAGAATTGTCACCGTAAATTTGACTGAAAATAACACCGTTTAGATCTGCAACCATTGCATAGCCCCTAAGTCAGAGCAGCTAGGTCTAGTCCAATAAAATTACCGTCCGGTTAAATTATCTATGAAACACGATCCAAGTAAAAATCAGCCTCCAAAGCCTTAAAAACCTCGCCTTCGCAGAACCTTAACCAACCTCACGCAGCACGTTGGCCCCGACACGACCACCGGATTTCAGATCTGCATACCCCTGACGCAGCAACTCAGCCAAAGCGCTCACCACCTGTGATTGCGCTTGCTCAGCGCCATACATATTAATCAGCGACACAGGCATTTCAGGCAACGTCCCTCCATGCTGGATCGGCACCATATGCGGCGGCTCAGTTCCCTCGATCACAACACAAATCGCCAGATCAGCACCAATCGTCGCTTCAATCGTGCGATCACTGTCTGTTTCGGTCGCCATCTCCCAAGCGATGCCTTCGTGATCTAACACCTTTTGCACCAATGGGCGGAACATGCAGTGACGGCTAAACCCGAGCTTCAATGGCCGTTGGCGCCAAATATTTCCGTTTTCCGCCCCGGTCCAACTTAGCCGCGCTTGGCTTAAAGTCTCGCCGCGAGGCATAACACCCTCTTCCGTCGTCAGAATGATATCATATTCGCCGCGCGTTAGCCCTTCTTGCAGTTGTCGCGTGAAAGAAGCGTTCAGGTTCACATGAACACGTGGGAACTGCGCGCGAAATTGTTGAAGCACTTTAGAAACAACAGGATACACGATATCGTGGGGCACCCCGAGAGAGACCTCGCCCTCAAATCCTTTATCCGTCAGCTTGGTCATAATCTCATCATTCAGCTCAATCATCTTGCGCGCATAAGTCAGCAATTGCTCTCCTGCGGGGCTCAGCACAACTTGACGACCTGCGCGCTCCAACAGCTTGAGATCAAGGCTTTCCTCCAAGCGTTTGATCTGCATCGAAACCGCTGATTGCGTCAGATTCAACAAGCCCGCCGCGCGCGTCACGCCGCCGGTTTCCGCGATCGCCACGAACGAGCGCAGCGCGGTAATGTCGAGATTTCTCATATATCACCTTTTGTGATGTGTGACCTCAAAACTATTCGTTTTTCAAATCAACCACGAAATGAGACATACATCAACATAAAGAATTAATCACCGCCGACACATCACAAACGAAAGGGGTTTCCCAATGTCACAGTTTCACGCTCTCCCGCACACAGCCACCTTCCTTGAGGCCCGCGAACCGCGCAAAGCTTTGCTGTCTCGTTTGACCACAGCGCTGACTGTCGCGCGCACCCGTCGCGCTTTGGCACAGATGGATGCGGCGTCTCTGGCAGATATCGGCCTCTCTTCAGCGCAAGTTCGCACAGAAATGCGCCGTCCCTTCTGGGACATCGCGCCACAATGTGTGCGATAAAATTCAGTCAAAATAGGCAATTAGCGTTCTCTTCCTGGCACTAATTTGCTTTTCTGAGTGAAAGCGTCCGAAAATCGGACGCTTTTGCTGTTTAGGGACTTGAAATAGCCTCTCACCCCTCCGATATTTAGCCCAAGTCCGACACAACGGCGGACACATCTTATTATGGAGAATATTCATGGCTGAATATGGCACAATTCGCAGCGGCGTTGGAACGGCAGCCGCGAATATCGACGCGGGATTGCGCGCGCACATGAACAAAGTCTACGGCACAATGTCCGTCGGCATGTTCATCACATTCCTTGCAGCTTGGGCAATCGCGGGCCTTGCGGTTACAACTGACCCCTCGCAGGCTGTCGCGCAGATTGGCGCTGACAAGTACCTGACATCGCTTGGATCCGCGCTTTATCTTTCCCCGCTCAAGTGGGTTGTGATGTTTGCACCCCTCGCTTTCGTCTTTGGCTTTAGCGCGATGATCAACAAAATGTCCGCCGCGACTGCTCAGACAATGTTCTACGTTTTTGCAGCCGTCATGGGCATCTCGATCAGCTCGATCTTCTTGGTCTTCACAGGCTACTCGATCATGCAGATTTTCTTGATCACATCCATCGCATTCGCGGGTCTGTCCATGTACGGCTACACAACAAAGAAAGACATCTCCGGTTGGGGTAGCTTCTTGATCATGGGCGTCATTGGCCTGATCGTCGCAAGCATTGTCAACATCTGGCTGGCGTCACCTGCGATTATGTTCGCGATCTCTGCGATTGGTGTTCTGATCTTTGCGGGCCTCACAGCTTACGACACACAGCGCATTAAGACAGAGTATGTCGCGCACGCACACCACGGTGACACCGAATGGCTTGGTAAGTCCGCAATCATGGGCGCGCTGAGCCTGTATCTGAACTTCATCAACATGTTCATGATGCTGCTTCAGCTGTTCGGCAACCGCGAGTAATATTCGCGCAAATCCTAGTCTAAAACGGCCCGCTGGACATATCGTTCAGCGGGCTTTTTGCTGCCTAGCGCTTGGATCAACAACTGGGCCACCCTGCCGACAAAGCGCCGTATGATGCGAATTTCGCGCAATAACTGCTTTTTTCGTAAGGTATTCCCTACTTGCCTGAACGCATTTGCAACAACATGCTCTCCCTATCAGCGCTTAATATTTTCAAGCGCATGTTTGGAGGGAAATAGAATGAAGTTGATTTTAGCAGGTACGTTGGCGTTTGGCATGTTGGCGGTTTCAACCGTTGCAGCTGTTGCAGGCACCGCATGGACATCACAGAAAACAGCATTGAACGCGCGCTCCGGCCCTGGAACGGACTACCACGTGCAACGCAGCTTCAAACGCTGCACCAAAGTCCATGTGGTTAAATATTCACATGGCTGGGCGAAAGTGTCCTACGCAGGCAAGCACTACTGGGTCTCCAGCAAGTTCCTACGCGGCAAACCTTGCGCGACCAAGCACCACAACAGCCACGCGACGACACATCACAAGTACCACACGCATAAACACAAACATGGTCACAAGCATCGCCATACGCATAAACACAGAGTGAACGTAGGACATCATTAAACAGCAAAAGCTGGTCAAGCCTGTTGAACGAAAGAGTTAACAGGCTTGGGTGATGTTAAAACGTCAAATACATCAAAACTGAGGGGAACTTAATTCCAGCAGGGCCGATTGGAACACTAACGTCTTGTGTCGTGATAAAACCGAGAGCGGCATAAAATGGCACCGCTGTTAGCGTGGAAAAACACTCCATCCGCTGCATTCCAGCGTCTTGCGCATCTTTTAGAACGTGCGTCATTAGCCTTTTAGCGATGCCCTGGCGCACAAACCTGTAGTCTGTGACCACATGTCGGATATGACCCAAGCCTGGTTCAACACCGCCCGTAGGTCTGTTGCGTGTCCATCCACCTGCACCAACGATTTCTCCAGCGCGCTCAGCTACGAAATAGGTGCCGCAGGTCAATAATTCTGGGCGCGCTTTGGAAATCAATGGCAGGGCGGCCACCAAAACCGAAGGCGCGTAATCCGGCTCGAGTAGAACAGGATAGCTAAGTGACAAAAGCGCATCCACGCCAGAGATGTCATTTGCAGAACTTACTCTTATCCGCATCGTTTCATCCTCAGAACGCAAAAAAGCCACGCAAAACAGCGTGGCCTTTCTACGTCGAACAAAAGGGCTAGCTTACTTGATCTTGCCTTCTTTATACTCAACGTGCTTGCGCACAACTGGGTCGTACTTACGAATGACCATTTTCTCGGTCATTGTACGCGCGTTTTTCTTTGTGACATAGAAGTGGCCTGTACCCGCGGTCGAGTTCAGGCGGATCTTGATCGTGGTTGGCTTCGCCATGGGTCATCTCCTGCTTCGAGCATGCTTGTGCAGCTCGGGAATTCTTTATCTAGGCCTTCTACCGCGCCGCGCGCCCGAGTCAACAGGCATTTCAGAACGATATCACCGTTTATCCTCCATTCCTCAAATATTCGCTCTTATATGCATCGCTGCACCCATGGCACGCTTGGCCGATTGTATCGGGAAAAAGAAAAACGACTAATTCGCGACACTTACCACGACATTTACAATGACGGCGGTGAGCCCAGTCTGACCGAAGCTGCGCGACGCATGAACGACCGCTTTGCGATGTGCGTGGCACCTTCCGCAAGTTAATTGGCGCGTCCCGCAGTTGGCGAACATTAAGTGTTGGCTTAGACTGGTGATGACACGTCTATACCGGGAAGCCAACGTTGCAAAATTTGGAAAACCCACATGTGCATGTCGGCAAGGCTGCACGCATATTGATATCGGAACTCGGCCTTGACGTTGAGACGGTGATGAGGCGTGCGCTCCTTCCGTCAGGGTTGCTTGACGGTGACGGCAGTCATATTTCGCTTGATGAATACCATCGCCTTTGGGCGTCTGTGACAACGGAAGCAAACGACCCGCTGCTAGCGCTGAAACTGGGTGATGCGGCGGGAATTGACTACTTTGATCCGGCATTCTTCGCGGCGATGTGTTCGCAAGATATGAACATGGCGGTCACCCGACTGGCCGATTACAAACGCCGGGTTAGCCCGTTCTCGTTTGATGTGCAGATCGACAAACATGCGACCAAAGTTGCGTTTTGCGGCCTCGCTAACACAACCGTTCATCCCACACTGGCCTTAACAGAAATTGTCTTTCTCGTGAATTTTGCACGCCGCGCGACACGCCACCCTGTCACGCCAATGTCTGTTTCGATGTCATTCGATATGCCTGATTGCGCAGCTTATGAGGCACACTTGGGGTGTCCGATCAGTCAAGCTGACGTTCGGTCTGTGACCTTCAGCGTCGCAGATGCTGGTCGGCCGTTTGTCACGCATAATGATGAAATTTGGACCCTTTTTGAACCGCGGCTACAACGGCAAATCGAAGTTAGCGATCCTCATCCTACGGTGCGGATGGGGTGGATGGCTCCTGCATCAATCGGCGTCGCAATGCGCCATAGTGCA
>NZ_MLCB01000200.1 GCF_001890925.1 Planktotalea frisia | reverse complement strand
ACCAGATACGCCGCCAACCTTCAAACCGCCCAAACACCAGATTCAGTCATAGCTCATGAAATCTCACAGGTGAGTGCGTCAGAGCATACGCTATCGTTGGTGCACTTAGCCGCAGAAGTCGAAGCGATCGCTAAAAAGCTAACGCATCCTTGAAATTTGAGGTCATTGAGCGGGCTGAGCCCGCACTTGATACGCATATTTTGTCAAATATGCAGATGCCTCAGGCGGAAGTTTTTCTGGAAAGATGAAGGCTAGCGTGTTTTGTCGGTGTCCGCTTTGAACCAGACATAGAGTTTGCAAAACGTAGCGCCCCAAATCGCAGACATCACGCTGCCAAAGCCACCATATAGGACGAGAAGATCATCTAAACGAAAAAAGCTGGCCATCAGTGCGTTTAGGCAAAGCAGAACGAGCGTTACGATCGTGTTGACAACAATGGCTAGGAGCGTGATTTCGAGCGTCTTTGGAACGCGTCGTTTGAGGTACCAATAACATGCAGGTCCGGCACAGACCAGATACAAAGGTCCACCAAAGTAAAGCGCGAAAACAGGGATTAAGAAGATCCAGAAGCCAAAGAAAGCGATCACCAGCGGGGCACCAAACAGCGCGCATATAAAGGCAACCGGCGGTACTGCGAAAGGTGCACCACTTTGGCGAGGTACTAGCCGGTTCAGCACCGCGTTATTTGCCTATCTTAGGCTCGGTTCCTGCGCGAAGTCGCGTGATGTTGGCTTTGTGTCGCCAGAAAATCAGGACCGTGAGGATCACGCCCAAAACAAAGCCTTGCGGGTATCCCAAAAGGGTCATCCAGAAGGTGGACGTGCCTGCAGCTGCAAGGGCTGCGAGGGATGAGATGCGTTTGAGTGCTGCAACCACGAGCCACGTCGCGCAACTTGCTGCACCGACGGGGAAGCTGAGGGCGAGCAAGAGACCAAGGAACGTCGCCACCCCTTTGCCGCCTTGGAACTTGAGCCAGATTGGATAGCAATGTCCGATAAGGGCCATGAGGCCTGCAGCTTGTGCTGCGTCTTCACCCGCCATCGCGCGTGCAATCAGTGCAGCGACTGCACCCTTGGCACCATCAAGAATGAGTGTGGCGAGCGCAGCAGGTTTAGAACCAGTGCGCAAAACATTGGTCGCACCGATATTGCCAGAGCCAATGTCGCGCAGATTGCCGAGGCCCATCATGCGCGAAATTAGGATCCCAAAAGGGATCGATCCGAAAAGATAGCCAAGAATGGCCCAGATGAGCAGCGCCGTTAAGCTAATTTCAATAGATGGCATCTATTCACTTTCAAACACGGGTTGGCCGGCAACGTAGGTTGAGATCACTTTACCTTGCATGCGCGCGCCGTCAAACGGTGTGTTCTTGGATTTGCTGTGAAGTTTGAAACGATCCATGATGAAGGGCGCATCAGGATCAAAGAGAACGAGATCGGCAGGGGCTCCAACGCTTAGGCGGCCAGAGGCAAGGCCGAGACGTTTTGCCGGGGCGAGGCTAAGCGCGCGCCAAAGGGTTGGTAGGTCCATGTGCTCGTTATGGATAAGGCGCATCGCGGCGGGGAGCAGCGTTTCCATCGCAACTGCGCCTGAGGCGGCTTCCTCAAATGGGAGGCGTTTGCTTTCCTCATCCTGAGGAGTGTGCATGGAGGAGATGAGATCAATGGTGCCGTCTGCGAGAGCTTCGATAACAGCGAGGCGATCATCCTCAGAGCGAAGGGGAGGTTTCACTTTAAAGAAGGTGCGATAGTCCGCGACATCCAGTTCATTGAGCGTGAGGTGATGAATTGACACGCCAGCCGTGATGTCGAGGCCGTTCGCCTTGGCGCGTTCGAGTGCAGGAAGCGCGCGTGCGGTGGTGATTTGATCCACGTGATAGCGCACACCTGTCATTTCAACTAGGGCGATATCGCGATCAAGACCCATGCGTTCTGCCATCGGAGAAACACCAGGAAGGCCGCGAAGGGATGCGAATTTTCCAGAGGTGACAGCGGCCCCTGCGCTGAGTATCGGTTCTTGGACATGGGCAATCACGAGAGCGCCGAGCGAACGCGCGTAGGTCAGGGCGCGACTGTAGACTTTGGTGTCGCGTATGACATGATCACAATCGGTAAAGGCTACGGCGCCTGCGTCTTGCAAAAAGCCGATCTCGGTCATTTCGCGTCCCATCCGTCCTTTTGTGAGGGCGGCCATGACGAGGACGTTGACGGGTGCGGCCTCATTCGCGCGGCGACGGGCAAATTCAAGGACCTCGGGGCTGTCGATCGCGGGAGATGTGTCAGGACGTGTGACCATCGTCGTTACACCACCCGCAGCAGCGGCGCGGCCCGCTGAACGATAGCTTTCTTTGTGACGTTCACCCGGCTCACAGACTTTCACACCTATGTCGATAATGCCGGGGGCTAGGCATTTGCCCATGCAATCCACGATAGTCTCGGCGTCGGAGGTTTCGCCGCGAAACCTATTGTCTGTGTTATCAGCGTCTTGTGTGGAATTGGCGATAATCACACCTGAGGAAACAGCTAACTCACCGAGCGTGTCATCACCGGTTTCAGGATCAATGAGGCGAGCGTTGATAAACCGTATGGTCATTGAGAATTTTCCTGAATTTGGCGCATAAGTTTGTGAACTTTTCGACCGTCTTCGATACGTTTGAACCCGTATTTTGCGTTTTTGAAAAATACACTGTCGGGTGGGCCGATTCTGAGTGTGAGATGGGTATCTTCATCGATCATGTGATCCACCAGAAGTTTGCCTTTTGTGGGATGAGCCGTGGCAATAAACGCGCGTTTTGAAGTAAGCGTGTAGTGCGTTTTCGAGCGCAAATAACTGTCCCAAAGGATGTGTCCAATGGCATTGTAAAAGCCGATGAAAAAGAAGGGCAGACCAAAAAGGGGGAAGATGTAGGGTAGAAAACCGCCAAAGTCTGATCGACCGAAACCACCCGCGATATTCATCGCCATGCTCATCCAAAAGAGCGAAAAACCCATGAAAAACAGTCCCATGAGTGTGCTCATGATGTCGATGTTTTGAAATGACAGTCCCGCGACAGGGCGACCCTGCCAAAGGATCGTTTCGCCCTCGTCCAAGATGCCGTCCCAGCCTGCGGGTGTTTGCGCGTTCATTTTACGCGATCCAAACCAGCATAATCACGAAAAGCGAGAGCAAGATCAGCACGATTGAGGCGATGCGACCTGACATTCTGGGGTCTTTTGGCTCTTGCATAGTACTGCTCTCCTATGGGGTGATCCGGATGAACATCGAAATAGTGATCGCAACAATCAGAGCGAAGGCCGCGAGCACCCAAAAAAGGACTTTATTGTTTGAAGGCCGATCCGCGGGCGTTGCGCCGGATAAGGTGCCCTGTGCGGAATTGGTTTTCATCGGGGTTGATGTGGTGTCGATAGGGACTTCACCAAACGTGGCGATCCAGCGCAAAGGGGATGTCGGCTTCAGATTCACTGCTTTGGCCCCAAAAGCTGCAGAGCGGATGAGCACAACATCGCCTTTGAGCGTGTTGATCTGCGGGCGCATCGCGTCGATTTCAGAAGGCTCGATGCCCATGCCAAGCGCGAGATATCCTTCAAGTCCAAGCTCGTCGAGATCGCTCAACGTGATCATATCAACGTGAGCGGGATCTAGCGTTTCCACAGCCAAAGCGTCACAAAGGGACGCATGATCAAATGCTTGCGCAGTTTCGACCGCAAAAAGACGAACGATGCCATGTTCTGTTGCTGTGATGCGCATTTGAGTGCTCATACCATGACACCCTTGGGTCGGCTGCGTCTGTTGCGCGCAAGAAGGTCCATCGCGGCCATGCGCACAGCGACACCCATTTCGACCTGTTCCTGAATGACAGAGCGGTTGATGTCATCAGCAATATCGCCATCAATTTCCACGCCTCTGTTCATAGGGCCGGGGTGCATGACAATGGCGTCTGGCTTGGCGTAGCTTAGCTTTTCCGCATCGAGACCGTAACGGTGATAATACTCGCGCTCGGAAGGGATGAAACCGCCATCCATGCGTTCTTTTTGCAAGCGCAGCATCATGACGACGTCAACATCTTTGAGACCTTCGCGCATGTCCTCGAACACTTCACAGCCGAATTCGTTTATCTGGCTAGGCATCAGGGTCGGGGGGCCAATTAGGCGCACGCGGTTTTCCATTTTGCCGAGCAACATAATGTTTGAGCGCGCCACTCGCGAATGCGCAATATCTCCGCAAATGGCGATTGAAAGACGGTGCAAACGACCTTTGGCGCGACGAATTGTGAGCGCATCGAGCAAGGCTTGGGTGGGGTGTTCGTGGCGACCATCCCCCGCGTTCAGAACGGCGCAATTCACTTTTTGAGCCAGTAGATCGACGGCACCTGAATGGGGATGACGGACAACCAGTAAATCAGGGTGCATAGCGTTCAGGGTCATCGCGGTGTCGATCAGGGTTTCGCCCTTTTTGATCGAACTGGCCTGCATCGCCATATTCATCACATCGGCGCCAAGGCGCTTGCCCGCAAGTTCAAAACTGGCCTGCGTGCGGGTGGAATTCTCGAAGAACATATTGACCTGGGTGAGACCTTGCAGCGCATCGGAATGCTTGTGTTGGCCGCGACCTAGATCAACGTATTGATCCGCAAGATCGAGCAGCGCCGTAATCTCTGACGGGTGCAAATGCTCGATCCCGAGCAGGTGAGCTTGGGTAAAAGACATGGCGCGGCCCCCTTTGGTTCGGCGCGTTATAGGCGCGGTGGCCCGCGCGGGCAAGATGGGGCGTTTCCTATCCAGCGCGAGCGGCATAGATTGGCGCTATGGAATCGGCACACATGACATCTTTAGAGTATCATACCGCAAAGGCCTTGCTTGAATGGCAGGTAGAGTTTGGTGTGGACGAAGCGATTGCAGAAGAGCCTATTAACCGTTTCGAGGTGAAGCCGGAGCCCAAGAAAGTGGTGCCACCGACCGCCGCTCCCGCGATTGAGACTGGCCCTGCGCCAGTTGCGGCTACATTCGATGGTGCAGCTTTGGCACGCGATGTGGCGATGTCTGCGCAAGATGTTACTGCATTGAAAGCTGCCTTAGCTGGTTTCGAAGCCTGCGAGTTGAAACGTGGCGCGCGCAATCTGGTGTTTGCAGATGGTGTGTTGGGCAGTCGCGTTATGGTCATTGGCGAAGCACCAAGCCGTGATGAAGATCGCGACGGCATGCCATTTGTGGGCGATACGGGGCTTTTGCTGGAAAATATGCTGAAAGCGATTGGGCTGAGTCGCTCTGAAAGCGTTTATTTAACAAGTGTGATTCCATGGCGTCTGCCGCGTGGTGGGGATGTAAGCGCCGATGATTTGGCGATGATGCTACCATTTCTGGAACGCCATGTGGCTTTGGCCAAGCCCGATGTGTTGGTTCTGATGGGCAATATCGCGTGTCAGGCAGTGCTTGGGAAACGTGGCATTACGCGGATGCGCGGGCAATGGGCGCAGGCGATGGGGCTGCCTGTGCTGCCGATGTTCCATCCTGAATATTTGTTGAGCAACCCTTTGAAAAAACGCGAAGCCTGGGCGGATTTATTGGCTTTGAAAGCGAAGTTGGGAGAGATGGCATGAGTCGTATTGACGAAAATCGCGAATTTCTTCCTGTGCGTATCGCGGTTCTGACGGTGTCGGACACGCGTGCGCTTAACGATGATCGCTCTGGCGATGTGTTGGTGCAGCGCTTGAGCGATGCGGGGCATATTCTTGCGGAGCGTATGATCGTGCGTGATGAGCGGGCTGAGATTGCTGAACAGTTGCGCGTTTGGTGTGCAAATGATGCGATTGACGTGGTGATTTCGACAGGAGGCACTGGTTTGACGGGGCGGGATGTCACGGTCGAAGCGCACCGCGATGTTTATGAGAAAGAGATTGATGCGTTTGGAACTGTGTTCACTCATGTGAGCATGGCAAAAATCGGCACGTCGGCGGTGCAAAGCCGTGCGACAGGTGGCGTCGCGCTGGGCACATATTTGTTCGCTCTGCCGGGAAGTCCGGGCGCGTGCAAGGATGCGTGGGATGAAATTTTGGCGTTTCAACTCGATTATCGTCACCGACCCTGCAATTTCGTCGAAATAATGCCGCGTTTAGATGAACATTTGCGACGGAAATGAGTGGCTTGGCCGTAATACGCTAAATGTGATCAGATTTGCTTGGTTTGCCAAGTTCATTTGAGCCACTAAGTTAAGAGTAAGTTTACGAAGGCGGCAACGGTATGAGATTTTTACGAAACAGCCTCGCGGGTTTGTTTTTGGTGGCTATGACGGGGGCTTTGCTCGTCTATGCGGGCTCCATGATTTATGGCGCAGTGCAAGCGCGCATGAGCGAAGAGCCAAGGCCTTCGCGCTCGCGTGAGCGGGTTTTCTCGGTGACAGTCCTGCCCGCAAATATCCAAAGCGTTGAGCCTATTTTAACATCTTTCGGCCAAATAGAGAGCGCGCGCACGCTTGATCTACGTGCGGGGGCGTCTGGCACGGTGCTAGCGTTGTCTGAAAATTTTGTTGAGGGAGGAAGCGTCACAGCTGGGGAGCAGCTGGTACAAATTGACCAAGCCGAAGCGCAAAGCGCGTTTGATCGGGCTGATAGTGATTTGAGCGATGCCAAGCTCGAAGCGCGTGAGGCAGCGCGCGCAATTGGTTTGGCGCAAGATGAGCTTGATGCGGCGCGCGAGCAGGTTGCTTTGCGTGAGAAAGCCTTTGAGCGTCAGGAAGATTTGTCTCGGCGCGGCGTTGGGACTGCGGCAGCGGTGGAAACTGCTGAACTCGCGGCGTCATCCGCGCGACAGGCTGTTCTGTCTCGTCGTCAAGCCCTGGCGCAAGCCGAGGCACGTATCGAGCAGGCGCAAACAAGAATTGCCCGCGCTGAGTTGGCCAAAGCGGATGCTTCCCGAAGATTGGACGATACGGTTATCACCGCCGAATTTGCAGGTGCTCTAAGCGATGTCACCGCGTCACGTGGCGGATTGGTGAATGCGAATGAAAGACTTGCGCGATTGATTGACCCTAATGCGCTTGAAGTGGCGTTTCGCTTGTCCACTGCGCAATACGCGCGCTTGTTGGATGAAAACGGCGTTTTGGGCGATGCGCCGGTGTCCGTTGTGCTTGATGTGTTCGGCGCTGACCTCGTCGCTCAAGGGACATTGTCGCGTGACAGCGCGGCTGTGGGCGAAGGGCAATCGGGACGTTTGGTTTTTGCCAAACTCGACAAAGCCCCCGGGTTTAAACCGGGAGATTTCGTTCGTGTAGAGGTAACTGAACCAGAGGTGCGCGGCGTTGTGCGCTTGCCTGCAACTGCGCTGGGCGCGGATGAAAAAGTGCTGGTGATCGGTGAAGAGGATCGGCTTGAAGCACTGCAGGTCTCGCTTGTGCGCCGACAAGGCGACGATGTGCTCGTGCGCGGACGCGGTTTGGTCGGGCGCAACGTTGTGAGCGCACGTACACCGCTTCTCGGAGCGGGGATAAAGGTAAAGCCGCTCACAGCAGAAGGTGTCACAAAGATCGAAGAGCCTGAGATGCTTGAGCTAAGCCAAGAACGTCGTGACAAGATCCGAGCATTTATTCAGGCGAACAAGCGTATCCCAGAGGAAGCGAAAGCGCGTATTTTGGGGCAACTCGACGAGCCTAAGGTTCCTGCACAAATGGTGCAGCGGATCGAAGGTCGGATGGGGGGATAAACCATGGCGCGTGATCTTCCCAAGGGTGCGGGTGGCGTTCTTAGCTACTTTGTACGCCATAAAACACTCGCGAATCTGCTGTTGGTCATCATGCTGGTCGCGGGTCTTGTCGCGATGCCGAAAATGCGCGCGCAGTTCTTTCCAGACGTGGTTTTGGACACAGTTTCGGTCTCGGTCGCATGGGATGGCGCAGGCGCAGAAGACGTGGACGCAGCAATTGTGCAGGTCATGGAGCCGGCGCTCTTGTCCGTTGAGGGCGTCGATAGTTCCAGCGCGAGCAGCAGTGAAGGTCGCGCAACGATTTCTTTAGAATTTGAACCCAATTGGGACATGGCGCGCGCGGCTGATGATGTGCAATCAGCGGTGGATCAAGTCACGGGCTTGCCCGACGAGGCGGAAGGTCCCGTCGTGCGCCGCGGTCAATGGCGTGATCGCGTGACGGATGTTGTGATCACTGGACCAGTGGGCATCGAACAATTGGCGCTTTTTGCTGATGAACTGAGCATTCGCTTGTTCGGTGTCGGCGTTACGCGCACGACCATTCGTGGTGTTGCGGCGGGCCAGACGATTGTCGAGGTTCCATCGGCCAGTTTGATCGCGAATGATATCGCGATGGCGGATATTGCGGCGGCGATTGCCTCCGAAGTGGACGCGGACCCGGCTGGGGATGTGTCTGGTGGCACCGCACGTGTGCGCACGGGTGTTGAAAAACGAACGCCCGAGCAGATTGCACAGATCGTTTTGCGCTCGAATGATGATGGCTCAAAGCTGCGCATCGGTGACATCGCGCAGTTGCGCCAAGAGGGTGTAGATCGCGAGATCGGGTTTTATGTGGCTGATAATCCGGCGATGACACTGCGCGTGGATCGATCTGACAAAGGGGATGCAATTGCGATCCAAAGACAAGTCGAAGAAGTTGCCGCCGCGATGCAGGCAACGCTTCCTGATGGCGTCACAATCGAACTTATTCGCACGCGGGCGGAATATATTAGTGGTCGCTTAAACATTTTGCTCGATAACGCGGTGACCGGGCTAGCGCTTGTGGTTTTGTTGTTGTTCCTATTCCTAAATGCGCGGACGGCATTTTGGGTGGCAGCAGGGATTCCTGTCGCGCTTTTTGCAGCGATAGCGATCATGTATCTGGGTGGGCTGACCATAAACATGATCTCGCTCTTCGCGCTGATCATTACCCTCGGGATCGTGGTGGACGACGCGATTGTTGTGGGTGAGCACGCAGATTACCGCGCGCGAGAACTCAAGGAGCCGCCTGTGGTGGCAGCGGAAAATGCAGCGCGCCGCATGGCTATGCCTGTGTTTTCGGCGACACTTACGACTGTGATTGCCTTTTTCGGATTGGTTGCTGTCGGTGGGCGTTTTGGGGACTTGATAGGCGATATTCCATTCACGGTTATCGCGGTCTTGGTGGCTTCATTGGCGGAGTGTTTTCTCATTCTGCCGAACCACATGAGCCATGCATTGGCGCATAGTGTGAAAACACATTGGTATGATCTGCCCAGCCGTGTTGTGAACCGCGGGTTTGAGTGGGTGCGCGATCAGCTGTTTCGACCGTTCATCGCGGGAGTTATTTGGGCGCGCTACGTTGTCATTGCAGGGGCAATTGCTGTCCTTGCGAGCCAAGTCGTTTTGGTGATCAGCGGGGATGTCCAATGGCGGTTCTTTAATGCGCCGGAGCGCTCGTCTGTGACGGGCAATTTCTCGATGGTGGAGGGGGCGAACCGCGAAGATACGCTGGCGATGATGCGCGAAATGCAACGCGCGACGAATGAGCTGGCCGCCGAGTATGAGAAAGAGCACGGGACCAACCCGCTAGATTATGTGATGGCGACGATCGGTGGGTCAGCGGGGCGTGGTCTTGCTGGATCTGATACCAAAGATAACGATCTGCTTGGCGGTATTTCGATAGAGCTGATTGACGCAGATCTACGGCCCTATTCAAGTTTTTCTTTTGTCAGCGACCTGCAAGATCAAGTGCGTCGTCATCCATTGACGGAAAATGTTTCCTTCCGCTCTTGGCGCTCTGGTCCGGGCGGATCAGGGCTGGATGTAGAGTTTTTTGGCGCTGATGCAGAGACGTTAAAGCGCGCAAGTGAAGCGTTACAATCAGAACTCGCGCGCTTCCCAGAAGTGTCAGCGGTTGAGGATAATCTGGCCTACGACAAAGAAGAGGTGATCCTAGAGTTGACAGCTCAGGGACAAGCACTGGGCTTTACGATTGATCAGCTCGGACGTGTGCTCAGGCATCGATTGAACGGGATTGAAGCCGCGAGTTTTCCCGACGGGCCACGTAGTGCGACCATTCGGGTAGAATTGCCGAGCGGTGAGTTACGCGCAGATTTCCTTGATAGTACTTTGCTGCGCAGTAAGTCGGGCGACTATGTGCCGCTTGCAGATATCGTCAGCGTGACGCAGCGCACAGGATTTTCAACGGTGCGACGCGAAAATGGTGTGCGTTTGATTTCTGTGACAGGCGATATTTCTGAAGACGACCCAGCGCGTGCGAGCGAAATCGAAGATGCGTTAGAAGAGCAAATTTTGCCGCGTATTGCGTCTGAGCAGCAAGTCGAATGGCGTCTTTCCGGCCAATCGGAGCAGGAAAATGCGTTTTTGAGTGATGCGTTGACAGGGCTGGTGCTGTCGTTGACGGGAATTTATCTTGTGCTTGCTTGGGTGTTCTCGAGCTGGACGCGTCCCGTGGTTGTCATGGCAGTCATCCCGTTTGGTCTGGTCGGGACGATTTATGGCCACGCGGTCTGGGATATCCCGTTGTCGATGTTCTCTATCGTTGGCCTTTTGGGCATGACGGGGATCATCATCAACGACTCCATCGTTTTGGTGACTACGATTGATGAATACGCCAAAGATCGCGGGTTGTTTCCATCCATTATTGATGGTGTTGCGAACAGATTACGCCCTGTCATGTTAACGACATTGACGACTGTGTTGGGTCTATTGCCACTGTTGTTCGAGCGCTCAAGCCAAGCTCAATTTTTGAAGCCAACGGTGGTTACGCTGGTCTATGGACTAGGATTCGGCATGTTCTTGGTATTGCTTGTCGTGCCATCGTTCATTGCGATGCAACATGATGTGCGCCGTCGCGTTGATGCGTTCAAACGTGGGTTAGGCTTTCGTGCGAAAGGACCGCGACTGGCGCTGCTCGGTTTGTCTGGTGCCATTGCGCTCTGGCTCGCGGGAACGCTTGGGTATGCGGCAGTTAACGATGCGCTTTATCCACCATTGCTTGCGATGTTGCCAAGCGTTGAGGATATGCCTTCAATGCCATTCGCGTTTGTGATCTTTGTGGGAGGGCTGTTTGTGGCAATATTGACTGCTTATATTGCCGCTTTGTTGGCGCTGTTCATGTCGCGCCGTCGCCGTCAGGGTGAAGCGTAAGGGCTTAACTGCCTTTACAGCCCACAATTTCAACCGCGCGCTGATCGCTCAGAACGGTGATCCGCAAAGAACTGCGATTGAGCAAAAAAGGCGCGTTTTCGACGTGTTGAATCTGCGTCACGGCAGTGAGCGTGTTGCCCGAGCGCGTCATCTTGGGCTGGGCAATCCATAAAAGTGGATTGGCGGCTTCTATTATCATCGCTTCGCCCTTGCCGACACGCGGCAGTTCCAAGCTGGCTTGCAAGGAAATTCCATCTGCGCTGGGTGAGATTCGGCATCGCACATTTTGCGCACCGGCTTCTTTGCCCGAGTAAGCACGATCTGCCAAAGACGCGGCGATGCGGCCGTCGCGTTTGGTGCTATCGGCGGGAAGTATTGCGGAGATGTTGAGCGTTTGAGGAATGCAAATATCTTTACACACGCCAATTTCGATCCGCGCGTTGAGCTGAATGTCTTTGCCATCGGTTTTGGGTGCGACTTGCAGCGGAAGAACGACCTGATCATGATACACAATCGAACGCAGGCCATTTTGCTCGTAGACGTCTGGGCGTGGCCAAACGATTTGCGCGGCCTTGAGGTTGCGCGAGTCTGAGAGGTCAAAGCTGGGCGGAATCCCTGCATCCCCCGGCGCACGCCAATAGGTGTGCCAACCGGTCTTTAGCTCAAGACGAATGCCGCTCATATGGCTGCCATCGGCTTGGCGCCAACCCGTGATCAGGCTTGCTTCGATGACATCATCGTAATTTTGCGCCTGAGCAACCGGTGCAATGAAAATACCGGCGAGGGTCGCGATTATCTTTGTTTTCATGTTCATGTGCCTTGGGTGCACCTTGCGAGGCTCAATGTCACGTCACTATATTGAGAGAATATGTGAGAAATAAGAAAAACTCATCAAAGTGACTTGCGCATTTTGCTGCATCCGCACATCTTTTATTCATTGAATTGAGATACTGAATTTTATGACATCCAATGACCTTTCGTTAGATCTTGTTGGCAAGTGTTTGATCGCAATGCCTGATATGCCAGATGCACGTTTTCAAAGCAGCGTCATCTTTATGTGCGCGCATTCCGCAGAGGGCGCGATGGGCTTGATCGTGAATAAATGCGTTCACGATGTTAAATTGGCGGATCTTATGGATCAACTTTCGATTCCTAAGGGAAGTGCGCGCGCGGATTGGCCGATCTATTTCGGCGGTCCAGTTGAGCATGGCCGCGGATTTGTTCTGCATAGCTCCGAGTATCGCTCTGAACTGTCCAGTTTGGACACGGGCGACGGGTTTGCGATGACGGCGACGATTGATATTCTGGAAGACATTGGAGCGGGAAACGGCCCTGAAAAGGCGCTGATCGCGCTTGGTTACGCAGGTTGGGGGCCAGGGCAACTGGAAGGGGAATTGGCGCGCAATGGTTGGCTGGTGGCAGATGTTGGTCATAAGGTCATTTTCGAGACGCCAGATAGCAAGAAATGGAGCGCGGCGCTGGGCGCGATAGGAATTGATCCAGCCATTTTGTCGAGCAGTGGCGGCAGCGCTTAACCTTTGGCGATTGCGCTGACGTAATTCACATGGCCCATTTTACGGCCCTTTTTCACATCGGCTTTGCCATACAGATGCAACGCAGTTTCGGCCTGTGTCGCAAGGCTTGGAACGCGGTCCATATCATCGCCAATCAAGTTCTCCATCACCACATCGCTATGACGTTGCCCATTGCCGAGCGGCCAGCCTGCGATTGCGCGAATGTGCTGTTCGAACTGATCTACCGTGCAGCCATTTTGCGTCCAGTGGCCTGAATTATGCACGCGCGGCGCGATTTCGTTCACGACCAGCCCAGAGGGCGTGACAAAGAGCTCGACGCCCAAGACGCCGACGTAATCCAGCTCGTTCAGGATACGACCTGCAAGGATAACCGCATCCATGCGCAGGCTCGATTTGACGTTTGCGGGCACAGTGGTCTTGCGCAGGATCCCGCCCTCATGGACGTTTTCACCGGGGTCAAAACAGGCGACTTCCCCCGAAGGGCTGCGCGCAGCGATGACGGATATTTCGCAAGAAAAATCGATGAACCCTTCAAGCACCGCAGGGGCACCCGCCATATCCGCAAGCGCCTGTGTGGCGTCATCGGCACTTTTCAACCGCGCTTGGCCTTTGCCATCATACCCGAAGCGACGGGTTTTCAGGATTGAAGGCGTGCCAACTTTTTCGATTGCGACCGCAAGGCTGTCAGCGTCATCAACCACAGCAAAGGGCGCAACAGAGAGGCCGAGACCTGAGAGGAATTCCTTCTCTGTGATGCGATCTTGGGAAATGCGCAAGGCATCGCGGCCCGGATGGATCGGTGCGAGCGATCCGAGCAGATCGAGTGCAGATGTGGGCACGTTTTCGAATTCATAGGTGATGACATCGACGGCCTGCCCAAAGGCGCGCAAGGCGCTCTCGTCTTCATAGCTGGCGGTCGTTACATATTCCGCGACGTGGCCCGCAGGCGGGTTTGCACCCGGCTCAAAGATATGTGTGCGAAAGCCAAGACGCGCCGCTGCGACAGAGAGCATACGGCCAAGTTGACCGCCGCCTAGTATTCCGATCACTGCGCCTTGCGGCAGGGGATTAGTCATCAACAGGTTCCTCGGCAATGGAAGCAGATAGTGCTTCGCGCCACGCATCAAGGCGGGTGGCAAGTGCTGGATCAGATGTGGCGAGAATACCAGCGGCCATCAGGCCCGCGTTGGCAGCACCAGCAGCACCGATGGCCATGGTCGCGACAGGAAAACCGCGCGGCATTTGTAAGATAGAGTAGAGACTATCGACGCCGGACAAAGCTTTGGTCTGCACGGGAACGCCAATCACAGGAACGCGGGTTTTTGACGCCATCATGCCGGGCAAGTGCGCAGCACCACCAGCACCAGCGATGATCACTTTCAAACCACGCGAAGCGGCTGTTTTGCCGTAGTCCCAAAGACGGTCTGGTGTGCGGTGCGCAGAGACGATTTTAGTCTCATATGGGACGCCCAATGCATCAAGCATTTCAGTGGCTTCTTTCATCGTGGGCCAATCGGATTGGCTGCCCATGATGATTCCAACTTCGATCTGTGTCATGCAATGTGCCCTCAAACAGTAAGCGGCGGACTATACGCAAGCGCGGCCTTTAGGCAATCGCTTATGCGATAATATCGGGGGTCAAACGGTCTTCAAGGTTTGCGATTTTGTCCTTGAGGCGCAATTTGGAGCGCTTGAGACGTTGCATGGTGAATTGATCGGCTGTGCCTTTCTCAACAAGTGCATGAATCGCGTCATCAAGATCACGGTGTTCCCGACGCAGGACTTCAAGCTCAACGCGCAAAACTTCGTTGGTTTTCATTGAGATATCTGTTGGCGCGTTCATTCAAGCGATTCCAGTGCAGAGGGAATTTACAGTGCCCCACTTATAACGCGCGCAAAGGCCTACGCATAGCCCTTGCACTGCGCTTTGAAGCTTCCCATATTCTAACGAGACGCGGTTGCCGAAACGGGATCGCACAGATGGACTGTCGCTTAGATGTAAGGACGAGCCGATGACGAAAATGACATTGGGGTCATACCCACATATGCTTGGGTTTGAGCAGCTGGAACGCTTGGTGGAACGCACCGCGAAATCTGGCAATGAAGGTTACCCGCCTTATAATATCGAACAAACCACAGATACTTCGTACCGAATTACGCTGGCTGTCGCTGGCTTTGGCGAAGATGATTTGGCGATCACTGTTGAGGATCGCCAGTTGGTGATCCGTGGGCGGCAAACTGATGATAGCGACGGGCGCATGTTCCTGCATCGCGGGATCGCAGCGCGTCAGTTTCAGCGTAGTTTCGTGCTCGCGGATGGGGTGGAAGTGGGGGAAGCGTTGATGGAGAACGGATTGCTCCACGTCGACTTGACCCGCGCGCGACCTGACACAGTTGTTCAAACAATAAACATTAAGAAAGGGTAGATCATGACTGAAGCATTTGATTTCTCAAAAAGCAGCGACGAGCGGATTGTTTACGTGCGCTCGGTTGATGTAACGGACTTGCCCGTTGAAATGCAAAAACAGGCAGAAGGCTCTGAGCAGCTTTATGCGGTGCACTCTGAGGATGGCGCGCGTTTGGCGATTGTTGCGGATCGTGACCTCGCTTTTGTTCTGGCGCGCCAGAATGATTACGCACCGCAAGCGGTTCACTAAACATGGCTGATTTTGCTGTCCATTGGGTCGATGCGTTCACGGATCGCCCCTTTGGCGGCAACGGATGCGCCGTGGTTCACCATGCGGCGCATTTAGATGACGAGACGTGTTTGGCCTTTGTGCGCGAAACGTCTTTGGTGGAATGCACATTTTTAGGGCCGTCTGAGGTGGCAGACGTGCGGGTACGCTATTTCTTGGCGAGCCGCGAAATTCCGTTTGCAGGACATCCGACGGTGGCGTCAGTTGTGGCAGCGCATGCGGCTGGGACGGTTGGCACCGGTGATCTGACGCTTGAAACATTGGCCGGGATAATTCCCGTTCATCTGAGCGGTGATGGCAAACGCGTGACCATGCGCCAGAACGCGCCTGAATTTGGAGTTGAGGTTGATCCAGCTTTGGTCGCGGCCGCGATTGGCCTGACCACAGGCGATATTGTTGCGCCGCCGCAGCTTGTTTCTACAGGGTTGCCGTTTGTGATTACGCTTTTGGAAGATCGCACTGCGTTGAGTTTGGCTAAACTGAATGCAAGCGCGGTTGAGCGGATGAACGAGAGCATTGGCGGTGACGACGTGATGGAACCGTTCTTGTGTACATTGGGTGGTTTTACCGATACGGGTGATACCGCTGCGCGTTTGTTGTTGTTGCCCCCCAGTCCACCTGAGGACCCTTTTACAGGGTCAGCAACTGGGGCGATGGCGAGTTATCTGTGGAAACACGGCTTGATTGAAGGCCCCGAATTTGTGGCCGAGCAAGGTCACATGCTGGGTCGTCCAGGGCGCGCAGATGTGCGTGTGATTGGCCCTCGTGACGCGATTGAGGCGGTCGAGGTCGCAGGTGCTGGGCACATTTTGATGAGCGGCACGCTGCATTTGTGAGTATGGGCGAGGGGCTAGTCCCTCGTGCTCTTCAGGATACTTTTCGAAATAGGAAGATGAAGACTTAGACTTTGTAGTCTAGGAAAGCGCGCAAAGATGCCTCGAAGGCGCGGGGTTGTTCGGCGTGGAGCCAATGGCCGGCGTCTTGGATTTTAGCGAATTTGGCGTTGCTGAAATGGGTTCTGATCTTGTCGCGGTGTTCGGGCAAAACGTAGTCAGAATTTGCGCCTGACAGGAAGAGTGTTAGACCTTCATAGGTGCCTTTGATCTCAGGGAAACTGAGTATTTTGGCCATATCGCGCTCAAGTGCATCAAGGTTGTAGTGCCAGCGCTGATTTTTCACATCGAGAGATTGGGTGAAGAAAGATTGAAGCGTTTTGTCCTCAACGTGCTGAGCAAGCTGCGTGACCGCATCCGCGCGGCGGGTGACTTGGCTGAGATTAACTGCGCGCATTGCATCGATGAATTGTTGTTGCGAATGTGTGTAGGCGACAGGTGCTATATCCGCAACGAGCAGGCGCGCGACTTGGCTCGGGTTGCTCAGCGCTAACACCATCGCCGCTTTGCCGCCCATCGAATGTCCGACGAGATCGACAGTCCCCCCAAGCGCATCGATGAGCTCTGAAAGATCGGCCGCCATGTCGGTATAGCTATGGCTATCTGCATGAAAACTATTGCCATGATTGCGCATATCTGGCGCTATCACGGTGCGCGTTTCTGACATGCGCTTGGCGATGACGTTCCAGTTGCGCGCAGAACCGAAAAGCCCATGCACGATCATCAGCGGTGGCTTGGTGGTGTCGGTGCCATGTGTAAGATAATGAAGCATATTAATAGGGTTAACGCGAATTTCACATCTGCACCAGCCGGCTTTGCTTGAGAGCGCTCAGGGCTTTCGATAGAGTGCCGCTGACGGAAGTGAGTCTATGCAAGCTGAACCTGATCTTGATGCGATAGAGCGAAAAGCGCTCGCCGCGCTGCGCAAACAGCTTGGCGTGAAGGCGCGTGATTTGCCGCGCGGCATGAAGCGGGTTGGACGGCGTTTACCACGCGATGCGCATCGCGCCGCCGAAGTGATCAGCACCGCAAAAGCGCATCTTTCGCACCCTAAGCTTGGCCGTATGGTAGATCATCATGCGGTTTTGACGGCGGAAGCTGTATTGCACAGACATTTGGACAAGATTGATCCCAAAGAACGGCGTAAGGATGCGATCCTGTCGATGCTCGGCGCGCAGGCGTTCAATGTGATATACACAGAGTCCTCGAGCACCCGACTTTTGACGGGTTGACGTCTGACCGTAG
>NZ_MLCB01000199.1 GCF_001890925.1 Planktotalea frisia | reverse complement strand
ATTTGCGCGCTTTCCATTCTGGAGCGTTCCGGGCGGGATCGGAATAGGTGCGCCGTGTGTGCTTCATCTCTTTGCCGCCAGGACAGATATAGCGGTCGTTCTCATCATCCCATGTGAAGTCTGATCTGGAGAATGTCCCATCAGTGCGCTCACCCTTATCAAAGACGGGAATGAAGGGGAGGATCTTGCGTTTAAGTGCCAGCCAAACAAGATTGTCAGATGAACCGTAGGCCGTATCTGCAGCGATCCAATCTGGCTTCAAGCCAAAGCGCTCTTCGGTCCGGTCGATCATCTTGCGCATTGCGCCCACTTCAGCAGTTCTGTTTGAGCGGCTGGCGTCGACATCAACGATGATACTGTGATCTGTATCGATCAGGTAATTGGTGGAATACGCAAAGAATGCAGGGCCTTTACGCGCTGCAGTCCATTGGCTGGCCGGATCAGCATGAGCAGTAAACTTGGGCTTGGTCGTGGTGGCCGCACCAAAAGCCTCGTCGTCCAATGTGTCGAGATATTCCTGCACTGCGCGTGGCGCATCATCGGCGTCAGCCACACGGGTTGCCCAATCTTCAGGGTTGCTGGAGTTCTGTTTCTGGACATCTGCACTGATCAAGCTGGCATCGATTGCAAATCCTTGGCCACCCACGAGCCCTTCCGCCATGCAGCGCGCAACGGTCGCCTCAAATACGTGGCGCAGAAGGTCACTCTCCCGGAACCTACCGTGGCGGTTCTTGGAAAACGTCGAATGATCCGGGATGCGGTCACTAAGGTCCAAGCGGCAGAACCAGCGATAGGCCAGGTTCAGATGAACCTCTTCGCACAAGCGGCGCTCAGAGCGGATGCCGGAGCAATAGCCCACAAGCAACATCCGGATCATCAATTCAGGATCAATGGATGGGCGACCAGTGTGGCTGTAAAACTCGGCAAGATGCGCACGAATACTACTCAGGTCAACGAACCGATCAATCGAACGCAACAGGTGGTTTTGGGGAACATGATCTTCCAGCGAAAACTCATAAAACAGTGCTGCCTGCGCCTCCTGCCTTGGTCCCAACATCGCAATCCCCCTGTCCAATAAACAGATTGAATCAGCAGAGACTGTTACGATCAAGGAATAGTTTTTCAACACAATCGTATGAAAACGGACCTTGGCCGCGATAGTCTCCACCCAATCTGTCCTTGCTCAGCAGATCGAATGCCGCGGATTGCGTAGGCAGATTATGCTGGGCTACTTGTGAATGCCCAGCGAGTGCCGCCCCAATAGAGATCAAATCAGTCGGGCAAAAGCCCAAGAGGAATATCTTGGTAACAAACTGGCCTGATGAAACGCCTGATCGACATGGTTCCGACAGACGTCGCTCCGAAGTTGGTAGAGGCCGGATAAGGTCCACCATGAACCATCGCCTCGCTGACCTCGACGCCTGTAGGGAAGCCATTGGCCAAAATGCGTCCGGCCTTACGTTCCAAAATCGGCATCAGAGATTTAGCGGCGTCTTTGTCGGAGGCATCCATTTGTAGCGTACATGTCAGCTGGCCTTGCAGTGCATGTGCCACGCTGCGCATTTGCTGTACATCGTCGGCGAGGACGATCAGACCAAGCGGGCCGAATACTTCTTCACCCAAGTCCTTATTGGTCAACCATTGTGCGGCGGTCGTTTGATAGAGGAAAGGTGTGGCATCGCGCCCATCACAAGTTGTCGTCAGTACGGCCTGAACGCCGCTGCTGGCTGCGATGCGCGATTGTCCTTTTCGAAATGCTGATGCGATCCCATCCGTCAGCATCGTTTGCGCAGCCGTCTTTTCCAGCGCTTTGGCTGCGGCTGTGGCAAACGCGTCGGCCTGATCTTTCAGGATCACAACAATACCAGGATTTGTACAAAACTGGCCCACCCCCATCGTCAGGGAACCTGCCCACCCTGTACCAATGTCAGCCCCTCGTGCCTTAGCCGCAGCGGGAAGAATAAACATCGGGTTGATTGAGCCAAGTTCGCCAAAGAAGGGGATGGGTTCAGCTCGCCGCGCGCAAAGGTCAAACAAGGCACGGCCCCCGCCTAATGATCCTGTAAAGCCGACCGCTTTAATCAGTGAATGCTGCACCAAGGCTTGCCCGACCTCAAGATTGCCACCCTGCACTAATGAGAAAACGCCGGGGTGCATGTCACATTTAACGATTGCTGCTTGGATCGCTTCTGCGACAATCTCGCCGGTGCCGGGATGGCCTGAGTGGCCTTTGACAACCACCGGACACCCCGCCGCCAAAGCAGCAGCCGTGTCGCCGCCAGCAGTCGAAAATGCGAGTGGGAAATTGGACGCGCCAAACACTGCGACAGGGCCGATGGGCCGCCCAATCATTTTCAGATCTGAGCGCGGCAATGGCGCACGTTCCGGCATTGCTTCGTCATGTCGGCGATCCAGGTAGTCCCCTCCCAGAATGTGATCCGCAAAAAGACGCAACTGGCCTGTCGTGCGACCACGTTCCCCTTGCAGGCGCGCCTTTGGCAGGCCGGTCTCTTGCGTGCCTATCTCGGTGATCGCGTCGCCGCGCGCCTCAATCTCATCGGCAATTGCGTTCAAAAATGCAGCGCGGTCTTTACGACTGGAATACCCAAATGACCAAAAAGCCTCTTCAGCGGCAGTGACGGCTTGATCTATGTGATCAGGCGTTCCGACTGAGAATTCATATGCAGAGCCATGTGCGGGTTCTGAGGTGAATTTGCTATCTCCCCCAACCCAGTTTCCAGCGATCAGATGTTTGCCATGTGGTGTGAATGTCATGTCTTTTGATGTCCCATTGGTGACTATTTTTCATAATTTTTTGATTGCTCAGCGGATGATCAATGCCGGAAACACGCTGACCAGAACCACGACCACAGCGGCAATAGCCACAAAAGGCAGAGCCGATTTAAAGATCGCTCCGGCTTTTACATTTGACACCGTTGCGGCGACGTAAAGCGCGACACCTACGGGCGGCGTGACAAGGCCCAAGGTCAGGTTCAGACACAGGACAATCCCCAGATGATAAGGATCGATCCCGTAAACCGATGTCGCCACCGGCAGCACAATCGGGACGACCATAATCAGCGCAGGAATGCCATCAATCACCATGCCAACCAGCAGCATGATTATGTTCAGTAGCAACAAGAAGAGGATAGGATTGTCAGCAATGAAGACAATCCAAGCGGCCAAACTTTGTGGGATCTGACTATAGATCAATATCCAGCTAAAGACATTTGCCGTGGCCACCATGAACAGCACAAGTGCGGCATTAGACCCTGCTGTCAGCAGCATTTGCGGGATGTCCCGCTCAACCAGTTCGCGTGTCACGAACTTGCCGATCAGATAGGCCATGACAGCAGCAATAGCCGCAGATTCGGTTGGCGTCGCCAATCCCAGTGTAATGCTGCCAATAATCGACGCCGGAATGACCAGCGTTATCAAGCCATCGCGAAGCAGTGCGATGCGCTCACCCCGTGACAATCGAGGGGCCTCGGGAAACGGATTGATCAACCCCATAATGAAGATTACAACCATGAACCCACCAGCCATCATCAACCCCGGAATGATGCCAGCAATGAAAAGATCACCAATGGAAATTTGAGCGAGCACCCCATAGACTACAAACATCATGGAAGGGGGAATAACAGGCGACAAGAGCCCGGCAGCCGTTGTTGTGGCCACGGCGAAAGTCTTTGAATACCCTTCGCGTTCCATTTCGGGCACCATGACCTTTGACATGATCGCAATTTGCGCTGTAGCCGACCCCAGGATCGACGCCATCATCATGTTCGCAAGGATATTCACATAAACTAGGCCACCCTTCATGGTCCCGACAATAGCGCGGGCCATGCCAACCAGCCGAATAGTGATGCCGCCTCCGTTCATCATTTCTCCAACGAGCATGAACAGAGGGATTGCCAGCAGTCCGTACTTACCGATGCCTGACATCAATTGAAGCGAGTAGGATCCGATCAAGGCAGTGTTGCCCGCATCAATCAGATAGGCGGCGGCAGAGATGGCCAGAACAACCCCGATTGGCGCACCAACAAACAGCAATACGACAAAGACAATGGCGGTGATCATTTTGGTGTGCCTAACGTGGTTTCGGCACGTATGTCCTGAATGAGACAGGCCGCGCTGTGAACTAATAATGTGAACGCGAAAAGCGGCATCACAAGGAAAAACCACACTCGGCGTACGCCGATGGTGTTGGTGACCTCTTGGTAGATGCTGTTGTAGGTTTCTTCAAAAAAGCCCTGCAATTGAAAACCATTCCTTGCTAGGGTCAGCGGGTCAAACCAAAGCCAGGTGGCATACGCTAGAAACAGAGCAAACAGCACATTCACGCATTGAACGAAGATCGATATGCGGCGGCGGTTCTTTTCGGAAACCGCATCGGACACAAGCGTGACAGCAAAGTTTCGTCTTTGCGCAAACATTAGGCTGGACCCGATAAAGGCGAAGATGACCATCAAATTGATCGCAAGCTCGTCCGCCCAATACAAAGACGAATTCAAAGCACGTGCTGCGACGTTGACAACCATCAAAAGCAATACTGACGCCACCAACACCTTTAATGCGGTGGCCTCTATTCTGGTTATCTGGGCCGACAATTTGACGATAGAGTTCATAATTACTGCCTCTTGTAGTCCGAATGAACCGCCTGTTTTTGAAATACAGGCGGTTCTTGCTCTTTACATCAAAGCTGCGGCTTCTTCGCGCAGACCAATGATGGATGGTGCTTTCGGCTCCCAGATACCTGCCCATTCGCTCAGGGTATCTCCAAAGAACGCGGGTTCAGCCGTTGTGACGTTCATTCCCGTGCCCTTAAGATCATCAAGCCACTTGGGTTCAAACTCAATGTACTGACTAAAAAGCCAATCGATCTGCTCCGAAACGGTTTCCGACAACATCATCTTTTCCTCATCGCTCAGAGCGGCCCAATACCGACCCGATACGACGGCGACGACGGGGAACATCATCTGGCTTGTGGTCTTGAGGTTCGGAGCCTGATCATACAGCTTCAATTTCCAAGCCAGTTCAAGATCGATATCTGCACCATCGACTTGGCCATTTGCCAAAGCGTCAAACAATCCCGGTAAAGGCACCGGAGTTGGAGCGACACCCATCAGTTCGTAAAAGTCACGCAAGGCTGCAAAGGGTGTAATCCGGTATTTACGGCCCGAAAGGTCTGCGGATGTTTGTGCCTCATCACGTGAGATCAGGTGACGCATGCCGCCTAGACCAAAACCGAGGCCTTTCATGCCCAAGCTCGTGAACTGATCAAGCATACCTGTCGCGGTGGCACCTGTCAGAAGCTTTGAGGCATGGGTGACGTCAGGCACAAGGTAGGGCGCAAACAGCGCACCCATATCGTCGATCCGGTTAGAGAATTCGGCGACCGTCAGGAATCCCATCTCCAGGCCACCAGCCTGAATCTGCTGGATCATTGTCGCTTCGTTGCCAAGCTGCCCTGATGGGAACACTTGGGTTTTGAACATCCCGCCGCTTTTTTCAGCAAGTGATGTACCAACTCGGTCCATTGTCTGGGTCCAGAAATGGCTACCCGGTGTGATCGTGCCGATCCGCAGCGTTTTCGCCGATTGTGCCCGAACCAGCCCAGGTGCTGCCAAAGCGGCTGCAGCCAGTGTTGTTGTTTTCAAAAAAGTACGTCTTTCCATGTCTTATCCTCCCGGTTTTGTTGATAGAAATCGTTAGTGAAAGTAAGCACCGCCATCGACGACAAGCGTTTGGCCAGTCATGAATGCGGCTTCGTTTGAAGCGAGAAAAACCACTGCCCCGACAACATCTTCGGGCAGTTGATCGCGAGCGATAACGCGCGATTTCAGTGAAATTTCCTGCAGCTTCTCGATTTGATGTGGGTTTGCTTTGACCCCATCTGACATTGTGAATCCGGGGGCGACGCCGTTGACCCGAATGCCAGATGCGCCGATCTCTTTGGCCAACGCTTTTGTCATCGCGTTGATCGCGCCTTTACTCGCAACATAGTGCAGCAGATAGGGCACGCCCTTGAACGGCGTCCCCGACGACATGTTCACGATCGCCCCCGCGCCCTGCGCCTGCATTGTGGGTAAAACGGCAGCAGTCACCAAGGCTTGGCCCATCACATTCACATTCAGAACCTTTTGCCACTCTTCAGGCGTGATCTTGGAAAACTCCGTAAGCTTCAGCGTGGAATAAAGCCCCGCATTGTTGACCAACGTGTCGATCCGACCAAAGGCCTTTACCGCAGCCGTAGCCATTGCCTCGCAAGAGGCAGGGTCTGAGATGTCACAAGTCATGCCAATGGCCTTGGCACCAGTTGCCATTATCTCGGCAGCCGCCGTTTCGGCACCTGCAACATCCGCAATCACGACTGCAGCCCCATCTTTGGCAAACCGATCCGCAATGGCGCGCCCGATGCCCATTGATCCGCCTGTCACGATTACAACTTCTTGATGATCCATTGATTTTCCTCCCGAAATTTCTGGCATTACGCCTATGTCGACTGCGCCGCCCGCCTGATGTCTTCTATTGTCTGTGTGGGCGTGATCAGCTCAGGATCCACCTGCAGCTCGATCAGACTTGGCCCCTCATGGGCGCAGGCTCGTTCCCACGCACCCGCAAACTGATCGGTCTTGGTTACCGTTTCACCGTGACATCCGTAAGATTGGGCAAATGCCGCAAAATCAGGATTGACCAGATCAGTCCCGCTTACTCGACCCGGATAGTGCCGTTCCTGATGCATGCGAATGGTGCCGTACATCCCGTTGTTCACCACAATCACCGTCAGATTTGCGTTGTACTGCACGGCGGTCGCAAGTTCCTGACCGTGCATTAGAAAACACCCGTCACCGGCAAAACAGACCACTTGCCGATCAGGCATGACACGCGCCGCAGCAACAGCTGCCGGTAGCCCATATCCCATAGATCCCGAAATTGGCGCAAGCTGCGTGACATAGCGGCGATGTCTGTGAAACCGGTGCACCCAAACGGTGTAGTTTCCCGCACCGTTGGTCACGATCGCATCTTTTGCAAGCGCCCCCTCTAGATGGCTCATGACCTCTGACATGGCCAAATCACCGCGCCCCTTGGGCAAGGTCGACCAAGCACGGTAATCAGCATTGCATTCAGCAACGGCTACCTGTCGGTTGCTCGCGTCAGTGTCTGGACCTGCACAGCGCAACAGCGATGCAATGACCTCATCAGGAGGGGATGCAATACCAAGCTGCGGTTTGTAGACGCGGCCAATCTCATCTGGTTCAGGGTACACATGGATAAGATGCTGAGCGCACTTCGGAATGCCAACCAACGAATATCCACTGGATTCCATTTCGCTGAAACGTGTGCCGAGCAATATCAAGACATCCGCGTTTCTGATCCGAGCGGCCAGCTTTGGGTTAATGCCGATGCCTGCATCGCCGGCATAACAGGGGTGTTCATTGTCAAAGTAATCCTGACACCGAAAGGACGCCGCGACGGGTACGGCCCATTTCTCAGCGAACGCTTCCAAATCAAGGCGCGCCTTGTCAGACCACACACCACCACCGACTATGATAAGTGGGGCGATTGCTGTCTTAAGCGTATTCAAAAGCTGGTCGGCGTCCTGCGCCGTGATCGTTGCGCGCGCGGGTTTTGCAGGCCCCAAATCCGGTACTGGAATTGTGGCGAGTTCAGTCAGCATATCTTCGGGCAGAGCCAGCACGACGGGTCCGGGACGTCCCGACATGGCCACGTGAAAGGCACGCGACACCATTTCGGCCATACGGTCCGGACTATCAACTTCGGCCACCCATTTTGCGACCTGACCAAACATCCGGCGATAGTCGATTTCCTGAAACGCTTCGCGTTCGCGCATATCACGGGCCACTTGGCCAACAAACAGGATCATCGGGATCGCGTCTTGACGGGCGATGTGCAAACCGGCAGATGCATTTGTCGCCCCCGGTCCGCGTGTCACCATGCAAATGCCGGGCTGACCGGTTAACTTGCCCGAAGCCGCGGCCATCATCGCGGCACCACCTTCCTGACGGCAGACCGTAAGCGCAATTTCTGGTGCGTCTGTCAGGGCATCAAGCACCGACAGATAGCTTTCACCCGGAACCAGAAACGCGTGCTTCACGTCCTGCTGGCGCAAACATTCAACCAAATTTTGAGCGCCTGTCAGAGCGATATCTTGATGCGAGATGTTCACAGGGCCAGCCCGATCTCACCAAAGTTTCGATAGGATTGCGACTTGGGTTTTGCGCGGTCTTCTTCGTTCACATAATGGATGGATGATTTTCCAAGCAGGGTCTTTGGCAGCACCATTGCGCGAATGAAACGGCTTGGGATGTCCTCAACGGCTTGCAGGAAAACCGGCTCAGGTCCGCCTTCAAACCACGCACCACCGGGGCCATATGAGGTTGATGATCCTTCGGTATCAATCCGAACGTGGCCTTCGCGCAAACACCGGATGCCCGGCCCCTGATGGGTATGCAGCATCGCCGTCCCTGCGGGCGGGAAGGCCACAGAGTCGAGCCGAAGGAAGCTATCAGAATTTGCCAATTTTTTGGACACCGGTCCTGACAACTTATGGGCGACCCTGTGCGAGGACGCCGTTTGGTCTGCGTCGGACAAATCCCAACGCCACAATGATGCGCCCTCGGGCCCTGCAACAAGCGTAACTGGTCCATCCGCGACAAGCCCATCGTCACACGCAACATCCTGTCCGTCTGTCGAAATTGTGCCAGCGGTCACATAGATCGCACGCGCAACGGTATCTGAAAACGTGACCTTCTGACCGGCTGCGATAATGTCTTCGTACAAATGAAGTTCCATCAGTAACTCTCCTTCAAACTCTAAGTTTTTTGCTGCATGAACGGCGCGGGAATCAGCAATTTGTTTTCCTGAACACGAACAAGCGGGCGGATTTTCTTGACGTAAGCTTGCCAGTCAGGATCTGCCGCAAGCGCCTTGCGCCGAGCTGTTCGGTCCGCAAGATCCGAGTAGGACCACAGGTGCACGATCTGGTTTTGCGGGCCAAATTCGACCTGATAATATCCCAGAAGGTTTCCCAAAATGCGTGTTTGTACGGCGAGCCCTTCTGCTTCATAGAGCTTTAGATACGTGGGAACCTGCCCGATATGCAGGGTATAAATGCGCTCTTCGACGATCATGCTGCTGCCCCCAAACCTGCGAGGCAGATGTATTTAAGCTCGGTCCAGTCATCGATGCCGTACTTTGAGCCTTCACGCCCAATGCCGGATTCTTTAACGCCACCAAAGGGCGCGACTTCGGTTGAAATGAGACCAGTGTTTACGCCGACGATACCGACCTCAAGTGCATCAGCGACGCGAAAGATCCGACCGACATCACGGCTATAGAAGTAACCGGCAAGGCCATAGGGTGTATCATTTGCCATCGATATGGCGTCTTGCTCATCTCGAAACGTCGAGATCGCCGCAACAGGGCCAAACAACTCTTCATGGGCAAGATCCATATCTGTAGAGACATCAGTCATCACAGTAGGTTGGAAATACGCGCCACCGACCTCATGTCGTTTGCCACCTACATGTACCTTTGCCCCTTTGCCGACGGCATCAGCGACAAGGCGTTCAACTTTTTCCATACCCCGTTCATCTATCAAGGGGCCCATTTGAGTTGCTTTTTCAAGCCCGTGACCCACTTGAATTTGCCCGGCGCGGGCACTTAGGGTAGCAACGAATTTGTCGTGAATGCTTTCCTGCACCAGAATGCGATTTGCGGCGATGCACGTCTGACCCGAGTTACGGAATTTACAGATTTGAATGCCGTCCAGTGCGGCCTCAATATCCGCGTCGTCAAACACGATGAAGGCGGCGTTGCCGCCAAGTTCCAGACTGATTTTTGTCAAATCACCGGCGCAGTCCCGCATCAGTTGCTTGCCCACGGCTGTAGATCCAGTGAAGCCAATCTTGCGCACCAGTGGGCTATCAACCAGTGCCTTACCGATTGTCGGGGCATCTTCGCGCGCGCCTGTTACCACATTGAAAACACCAGCAGGCAGTCCGGCCATTTCGCCCAATGCTGCAACCGCAAGCGCAGAAAGCGGCGTTGCTTCGGCGGGTTTCAGAACCATACAATTACCAGCGGCTAGGGCTGGTGCTGCTTTTCGCGTGACCATGGCGACAGGGAAATTCCAAGGCGTGATGCCACCAACGACACCAAGCGGATTGCGTGTCACCAGTATGCGGGCATCGTTGCGGTGTGGCGGGATGATATCGCCATAAAGCCTACGGCCCTCTTCGGCAAACCAGCTGAGGAAACTTGCGGCATACTCAATTTCTCCTAGAGATTCCGCCATCGGCTTGCCCTGTTCAAGTGTCATGAGGCGGGCCAAATCTTCGGCATGCGCGCGTACCAATGCGGCCCATTTTTGAAGCACCAATGCACGATCAGCAGCTGTTCGGCCGCTCCAATCTGGAAACGCGGCTTGCGCCGTTGCAATCGCTGCGTCCGTTTCGGCCGCGCCCATGCGCGGTACTGAGGCCAATACATCACCCGTCGCAGGGTCGGTGACGTCCAGCCGTCTGCCCGAAGACGCAGCCACCCATTTGCCGCCGACATAGCAGTCTGTTTTCAAAAATTCCGGTAGTTTCACCACGATTGATTCCCCTAACTTTCGCATGTCGCAACATTGTTCAGTTGGAACGAAACTAAGGGATCAGGTAAAGTTGGTCTTTGGCTCACCAAATCGCTATTTACCTTTTTGTCCGATTATTTTGGTGGGTGAGATCATGAACCTAGATTGTTGTGGCCAAAGTTTACCACTGCCCGATTTGAAATTCTTTATCGCGCCATTCTTCGACAAATTTGTTGTCCACGGTTGTTCTGTTCTTAAGCCCTCTCAGCCACGAAAAAAGAACCTTTTCCATGCGTTTGCAAACCGCGCTGTGCGCATTTGACTGGCCAAGATCGACACGTTCGTTCGGGTCACTTTCGTGGTCAAACAACATTGGTGGAAAGCCTTCCCAGAAAATGAACTTCCACCTGCCATCAAATGCCATGTAGCCACGGCATTCATCAACCGAGCGATCTAGGTCCTTTCGAACATCTGCATGAAATGCGTAGTCCAGCTCGCTAAACACTGTTTCGCGCCACTGCACGTCCTTGCCATGCAGAAGCGGTATCAGAGATTTCCCTTCCAGAGCCTCGGGGGCACCATCAAAGCCGAGGCTTTCCAAAAACGTCGGGATCAGGTCGATGCTTTCGACCAGCTGCGTGCTGGTGGTGCCGCGCGTGGCATCTGCCTGCGCACGTGGATCGTAGATGATCATCGGAACGCGCACGGACTCCTCGTGAAAAAGTTCCTTTTCCCCCATCCAGTGATCCCCAAGGTAATCCCCATGATCAGAGGTGAACACAATCAGAGTATCGTCCATTCTGCCTTGGCCTTCCAACACCGCGAACAGCCGCCCCAAATGGTCATCAAGCTGTTTGATCAACCCCATGTAGACAGGCACGACTGCTTCTCGCACCTCATCACGCATAAATTCGCGGCTTTCCTGACGGTCAGCCATGGCTTTGTAGACCGGGTTGGCACTCGTCAGTTCCGATGATGCGCGGTTGGCTGGGATAACATCTGCGGGGCCGTACATCGCATTGTAAGGTGCGGACACGACATACGGCCAATGCGGCTTGATGTAACTTAGGTGCAGGGCCCACGGGTCATCCCCTTTGCCTTCGATAAATTCGATGGCGCGGTCTGTTGTATAGGCCGTCTCCCCATGCTGGTCGGCAACGCGCGCTGGCTCTTTCGCGTATCTCAGGTGCCACCCCGATAGAATTTCTCCGTCCGGACCTTCAGCTGAATTCGCAAAGTCATGCCATGGGTTTGGGCTGTCGTACCCGTTGGCGCGCAGATAATCTGCATATTTCGTTTGGATTGGTCCGCGTCCAAATATCCCATCGTCTCTGGCGATGCTCTCAAAACCGCCTTCCATCGCATATTCAGATCGATCAGGATCACTCAGCCCGCCCAATCGTTCAATACTCTTGCGGTCAGGGAGGAAGTGGCTT
The DNA here is from genome assembly GCF_001890925.1 of Planktotalea frisia. Taxonomy (GTDB): domain Bacteria; phylum Pseudomonadota; class Alphaproteobacteria; order Rhodobacterales; family Rhodobacteraceae; genus Planktotalea; species Planktotalea frisia. Next base: position 5,708 of record NZ_MLCB01000199.1, on the reverse strand, counting down.
TTCCCGATAAGAGACAAGTTCCGCCCATTTTCCCGCAAGTAATCCCCCATCGTTCTTTCGCTTAGGGGCAGCGGCACCATCAACCAAGTGGAACGATGAGATGACACATATCGCCCAGTGTAATACGACATCCGCGACGGCCCACAGATCGGAGATTGCACATAGGTTCGGTCAAAAAGAACACCCCGCCCTGCAAGTCGATCGAGGTTGGGGGTCTGAAGGGTCGGATGGCCAGTACATCCCAGATAATCCCACCGCAGTTGATCCACCATGATGAACAAGACGTTTTTGACCGGACGGGGCATTGCATCAATCCTCTTGAGACGTCGAGCCTGATTATAGCTCAAATGATGGTTGGAATTTGGCCCTTCAAGGGCTCTTGCGGTCGATCTGTGACGGCAGGTATCGAAAGAGTGGCACCAACAAGAAGACAAGGATCAGTGCCAAAACTGCGAGGGTGATCGGGCGGTCAGCGATAAAGCCGACAAAGTCACCCTGACTAATCAACCCGGTTCGGCGAAAGTTCTTTTCAAAGATCGGACCGAGTACGAAACCAACGACAATAGGAGCCAGTGGATAATCGGCCTTCCTGAGCAGATAACCAACAACGCCGAACGCAATAAGCGTCCAGATGTCCAGAATTTCGCGTGATACGGAGTAGGTTCCAACCACAGAAACCATCAACACGACGCACATGATCGACCATTGTGGCAGGCGCAGTAGGCGGATGATCAGCCGCACAAACAGTAACCCGATGGGCAAGAGCAAGATCGCGCCCAAGATGAAGACTGCAAAAATGCCGTCAATGACCTCAGGGTGATTGAGGAACATCCCCGGGCCCGGCTGAATGGCCTGAACCATCAGCCCGCCCATAAGGACTGCCACGATAGGGTCGCCAGGGATGGCCAATGCCAGCATCGGTATCAGGGCACCGCCTGCAACGGCAGAGTTTGCGGCTTCACTTGCAATAACGCCATCCGTGTTTCCGTCCCCAAAATCGGGGTCTGACGGCTTCTTGAATACCATTGCGGCGCGGTAGCTTAGGAATGCTGCGGTCACACCGCCGATGCCTGGCAAAATGCCGATGAAAACCCCCAAGGCACTGGACCTGAGATAGTTGAACGGGCGCTGGATCAGCGTTCGAAATGCATCTGCCGACGCGGAAACGTTGGAAGACGTATCATGCACGCGGATTGGTTTTTCGATTTGGCGCAAGATTTCAGAAATTGAGAAAAGACCAACCAGCAAGGGGACCAGCGCGACCCCACTGTCCAAATACAGTGAGCCAAATGTAAACCGAGATTCGCCGCTCACCGGGTCCAGACCGATAGCCGCGATGAGCAGCCCCAAAAGGCCCATCATCCATCCCTTTAGGGCAGAACCACCTGACAGCGCACCAATGGTGGTAAGGCCAAGCAGGGCAAAGGCTGCAGCCTCTGCGGGGCCAAACTTGATGGCGAAGGCCGCCAATGCCGGTGCCACAGCAATCAAAACGAGACCGCTGATGACGCCGCCAATACACGAGGCAAGCGTTGCCAAGGTCACGGCATATGAGGCCCTGCCCCTTAGCGCCATGGGATGCGCATCCAGCAGTGTCGCGGCGGCCATCGGCGTTCCGGGAATGCCAATGACGGTGGCTGATAATGCCCCGCCATAGCTGCCCCCTTGATAAATCCCCATCAAAAGAGCCATCGAAGAAACGGGGTCCATGTAAAATGTAAACGGTATTGCCATGACAACACCCAGCAATGGGCCGACACCGGGTAAAGCACCGATCACCACACCAGCGCCGATGCCAATCACGAGAAACATCAGTTGAACGCCGCTTAGGAGCGACGGAAAGCTGGCCAGTGTTTGAAAAAAATCGCTCATCACTCAAAACACCTGATCAATAGCGAGAACGCCTTCTGGCAAAACAGTGTTCAGCCCATAACGAAAGATTATCAATAAGGTCAGCGAAGCAAAGATCGCGACCAGGAGAGCCGCTTTCAGGTTTTGCGCGCGATTCAAGAATGCAGCTGCAAACACAAGCGGCGGGACCGTCAGCAGATACCCAAGTGGCTCAAAGAGTGAGACAAACAAAATGATCAGGGCCAGCGCAAACCCAACAGCGCGCAGATCGCTCCAATTGGTTTTTTCCAGCTTGTCCTTAGGGGTCACCCAACCCTGAAACAACAACAGCAGGCCGACGATGGTCATCACGCCAAGGATGATGCGCGGATAGGCACGCGGGCCGGTGAGCTTTTCGAGGTCGGAACTGAAAGCGAGGTCAATCTGACTGGTGAGATAGAAGAAGAATGCGACAATCACGAGCAATGCGGCTGCGCCACCCACTTCCCTTTGCTGGAGGTTCATAAATTGGCCTTTCACCTTACACGAAATCAGCGGGCTTTGTGGGCCCGCTGATCCGTAGAGATTCTAGTTCGAGGTCTTCAGTTCTTCGACCCGAGGTTTTAGAAGTTGCTCGGTCTCACTCCACAGAGCTTCGAAATCACTGGGGGAAGAGTAGGCAATCAATTTCCCGAGTGGCCCCAGTTCCTTTAGAAACGCCTCGTCCTGAAGGATGTCGGCACTCACCTGTCGAAGCTTTGCCAACACATCATCAGGCGTGCCAGACGGAGCGACCAAGCCGCCCCATCCCAAAGCAGCGGCACCCCAGCCGATGTTGATATCAACATCAGCAGCAGTCGCGAGGTCAGGTGCTATCGGATGGCTCTCATCGGCCAGCAGTAACAGGTGCTTGACCTGCCCCTCCATGATCCGCGTGGCCGGAACGACGCTCACCGATACATCAAGCGATCCATTCAGCAGCCCAGTAATATTGTCACCCATGCAACCGCCGTTGAAGGGGATAGGGTTAAACTCAAGCTCTGCCGACCGCATGAATTGCTCCCCGACAAGTCGGGGCACCGACTGGGGCGCACAGACGCCAAAGTTCAGCGTCTTTCCTTCTGCCTTAGCCCACTCAATGAATTCTGGCATGGTGTTTGACGGATGAGTTTCAGCAACCGTAACGGTAAAGGGGATCGCCAACACCCCAGCGATGGGTGCAAAGCTTGAATTGTCATATGGCAGATCAGGATCAAACAGCTTTCCGGCGATCTGCGGTGCGACCCAATTGTTAAGGAGCGTGTAACCGTCTGCGTCAGCTTTTGCTGCGGCGGCTGTCGCCTTCTTGCCGCCAGCGCCGACCGTCGACGTGACAACAACTGGCTGACCAAGCTCTTTGCCCATCCTTTCCCCAAGTGTACGCATCACTGCCTCAAATGGGTCACCGGGTGCCCAAGGAAAAAGAAGGGTGATTGGTTTGTCAGGATATTCAGCATGCGCAACAGACGCCACTGCGCCGACGCTTAGGGTTGCTGCCAACATCAATGCCAACGCTTTTTTTCTAATGGTGTTCATGGTTACCTCCTCAGTAAGTATGGACTGGTGTGATGCTAGCCGGTAGGCGCGGGGTGGTCTTTGCCCGCCCCAAGTGCTATTTACCTTTTTGTCCGATTATTTTGATTGGCTCTGCTTTTGGAGGCGACTTGGCTGATGCACTAGGAATTGCTGTAGGCGCGTTTGGGCGGGTTGCGCTGCTATCAGCAACGGAACCCGTTCAGGATCATGCTCATTCTCAAGTTCATGCGCTGATCAAAATATCCGGAGCAGATACAAGCTTTCTAGTTGATGGACAAACCGCCCAAATGACGGATCGTCAAATGGTATTGGTCAATCCATGGATCGTGCATTCCAATGACAGAGAGATCGGAATCGACCCCACAATCTTGTTGGCGCTCTACATAGACCCGCTGTGGTTTGGTGAGCAGGGCAATCAAATTGTAACTGGCTTCCACAAATTGCCGTTTCATCAGATAGTAGCAGAGGTCAGTCCTGAACTGCACAGTCGGGCACGGCATTTAGCGGATCAAATGGCTGACTTTCATACCGAAGAAGACCATTTTGACCCATTGCTTCGCGAACTGGTCTTTTCAGTCCTTCAGTGTTCGAAAACAAATGCGACCTCGGATGTAAGTTCGCGCCGGACATTCGCCAGCGATCCACGTGTCCGCAGAGCCATCCGCGCGTTTCGAGAAGAGCCTTCAAAAGAGATAGACCTGAGTGAAGTTGCTAAAAACGTCGGACTGTCCCGCTCGCAATTTTATGCCCGGTTTCGCCAGTGCACAGGGCTAAGCCCAAGAACATACATCGACACCTTGTGCTGTGAACGCGCCGCCAGTCTGCTCAGTGATCCAGAGCATACGATCGCAGAGATCTCTGAAGTCCTCGGTTTTTCCGCTCAAGGGCATTTCACCCGGTTTTTCAAATCTAAAACGGGTGTGTCACCGAACAATTTTCGGATGGGCCATATAGAGGTCGGTAGAGTTCTTAGATGAGATGAAAATTTGCGCCGACCCTGGTCCGCGAGCGCGAATTTGCCGGGCTCATTTTTTGCGAAAGGTTGAATTCTGTTCTGTTTCTATCAAACGTGAAGCACCAAAAGCGGGCATTGGGGTAAGTGCAGCGAAAGCTAACTATGTCCGCAGTGTGTGGGTTCGTGAACAGCGCAGCGAAGGTCCGGTTCGGCCTTGGTGCAGCGAAAGCGCACCTCGGCCCCCTGCCCCTCCGCGCCTACAACCGCGCTCTGGTCCACCAGAACGATGAAGCTACATCAACAATGGGCTCCGATAGTTGCGATAACAGGAAGCCATCCTCACTCTCAGCTGGCATTAGCATTGACCTGGACACGCTTCTTTTGAGTGAAAAAGCAAAAATTTTGATTGCCGCGCCCATCAAAATCCAAATGTGAATTCTCTCGTATCACTTGGAAATCTGCCCACTTGGTGGTTAATGCTGTCTGAGACACAACAGCATCGGGTGTTATACTAGCTGCTCGGTGGCAATATTATAGCTAAGATCAGACGATGGGGCGCTTTAAGAACCATAGTCTTGAGTAGAACGGGAAGAGGTTTGGTGTGAGCAGCATCCAAGACAACGAAGCACCAAATGTGATTACTGAGACACGTTTCCGCACATTAATGCAAAGCGGGTACCTTGCGGAGGTATATTGCCAATCTTCCGCCTTCAACAAGAGCGCAGTGTGGTACGGTGTATGGGTGATCCGCATTATCGACGAAGACAGGACCTTCATGAAGCTCTTGGTCCCAGCACGATCGATGTCAGACAAGCATGATGAAATCAGAATTCGCGAGTTTAAGACGGCGAACGGTCTGATCTCCTTCCTTGCCAGCATGGGGTGCACACATGCCAATGTACCGCTTCAAGAAGGCGGGGTTTCAACACACGCATTGCCTGTTGAGCTTCTGGCCAAGGTTGAGGGCTGACAAGGCTTCGAGATTTTAATCCCAGGCTCTCAATAGTTGACCTGTTCAAAACCGTAGTTCCCCTCATAGTCACGCCATTCGACAAAGACGGAGCGATGCCAGATCGACGGGCAGTTAGACCCCCAACGCTCCGTCCCGAAATGCGCATCCGGCAAGTCGGCGATGCCTGCACGGCTCCAACGGTAATCACCTTGAGTACTATAAGATCCGAGCCGAACTCTCGCTGATCTTTCACAGTCACCTTCGCTCCCTGACTCCCTTTGGTTTGCTTGGACGTCGAACACCCGGATTGATCGAACAAAGTTGAATTCTTGACCGCTTATTGAAGTGGTCCTACTAATTCGGACAGGTTTGTGGCTCAGCTAAGATGTAATCGGG
>NZ_MLCB01000198.1 GCF_001890925.1 Planktotalea frisia | reverse complement strand
CCGATGATGCACCACGTGCTGTACGGGAATATCTCGACACTTTGGACGACGAGGCCTTTGGTGCGGCTACGACAACCAAGCCCAAGTTCGCTGCTCATGCCGATCCGGCCAGCCAATGGACAGCCGCACGCAAAGGTCCGGCTTTCTTTGCATATTCTACCAACTATCTGATCGATACAGATCACAGTATCATCGTTGATGTGGATGCCAGCCGCTCGAACAGAACCGCCGAGGTTGGTGCCATGCGCAAGATGATCGACCGAACCGAAGAGTGCTTTGGCTTGAAGCCGGATTGGATCGCCGCAGATACGGCCTATGGGTCTTCCGACAACCTTGTTTGGCTGACCACAAAACGTAAGATCCTGCCCTTCATTCCCGTCTTTGATAAGGGCGAGCGCACTGATGGAACATACTCCAGATCAGACTTCACGTGGGATGATGAGAACGATCGCTACATCTGTCCTGGTGGCAAAGAGATGAAGCATACGCGGCGCACCTATTCCGATCCCGCCCGGAACGCTCCAGAATGGAAAGCGCGCAAAT
>NZ_MLCB01000197.1 GCF_001890925.1 Planktotalea frisia | reverse complement strand
GCACACAAGAACGGGTTGAATGCGCGGGCTTTATTCATTCAAAAAATATCCAGTAGAATATCAATCACCACACCCGCTCCATATGCTCCCGCATGACCTTCAGAGCATACCCTGAACCGTAGCTAGCTGCCACTCCGCCCGAGGTGGAAACGGTGGGAAGCCGCCCTTTGCTACATTCTGCCCAGATGTCTACTCTGCGGACCAAGCCGACCTTGGAGCGACCCAACATGGGTATCGGCGGTATGACACCCGCAATGAAACTGAAAACAGCTGCGTGAATTCTACGGTTGGACCCCATCAAAAATGGGAGGATTACCTATGAATGGCAACTTTCAAAAATTCGTTCAAAGATTTTTTATTGATACATGATCAAACTTTTATATAAGCCATTAGTGATGAATTAACGAGGTTATTGATGACGGCAATCCTTTCAGAGAAAATTAATGATGCTCAAGCCGCTATAAGTGGCACACTGATAGAAACACCCACGCTTACCTTGAACTCGGACAGGTGGCGCGCTGTCCTTCCTAGCATTGCCGGCGGCGCAGTCAAATTGGAGCTTTTCCAACAGGCAGGCTCTTTCAAGTCGCGGGGTGCCTATTTGGGCATCAGTAAATTGTCGACTGAAAATCGGGCCAAAGGCGTCGTCGCCGCGAGTGGCGGAAATCATGCAATGGCAGTGGCTTGGGCTGCACAAAAGCTCGGGGTTTCGGCGAAGATAGCCATACCAAAGGCGGCTGATCAAATCCGGATCGATGGGTGCCGTTCAACTGGAGCTGAAGTGATCTTGTGCGAAGATATCGTAGAGGCCTTCGCAGTTATGGAAGAAATTTCGTCGCGGGAAGGGGCCGTGATGATGCATCCCTTCGAGGGGGAGCACATGACGCTCGGAAGTGCTACTTGCGGTGCGGAATTTGCAACAGCACATCCAGAAATTGACATGTTCATCATCCCTGTTGGCGGGGGCGGCATGATCAGCGGCATGTCAGCAGCGATCAAACTGGCTCGACCTAGTGCAACTGTTATTGGTGTCGAACCCTTTGGTGCCGATAGCATGTTCCGCAGTTTTGTCGCTGAAGAGCCTGTGCGCTTGGACAAGATTACAACAATTGCAGATAGTCTCGCGTCGCCAATGGCGATGCCTTATTCCTTTGGCGTCACACATCATTATGCAGATGAAATCGTCCGGGTAGAAGACGACGAATTGCGACAGGCTATGAGGACCTACCAAAACATTCTGAAAATCACGGCGGAGCCTGCATGCGCCGCTTCGCTTGCTGCGCTCACCGGTCCATTGAAAGAAAGGGCAACTGGTCGGCACGTAGGCATCATCGCCTGTGGATCCAACATCAGCATGGCGCGCTATCTAAATCTGCTGGAGCAGAAACAATGAAGATCTGTCTGGTGAACGCGGAGAGTGTCGCGCCCGCCGTTGGTCCCTACAACCGTGCTGTCACTCTTGATGATACCGTGTTCATCTAGGGCAATGTTGGGATCAAGGCAATCGCGCGCAAGTCATTCTGACAGTCACACGCACTGATGGGCGATAAGCTTCTCGATGAACCTGTCGCAGGCATCAAGCTGTTCTAATTCAATCCACTCATCAGGTTTGTGTGCCTGTTCGATAGACCCCGGTCCACAGATAATCGTGGGAAGTCCGGCCTTTTGATAGACCCCAGCTTCAGTGCCATAGTTGACGGATTGGCCTGCATTCTGCCCCGTCATCCCAAGGCCGAGCCGAAGCGCGGGCGAGGTAGGGTTTGCCACCAGCGGTGGAACATCAAAAACTGTTTCGAACTCTATCGACGCCTCTGGGGCAAAGCTCCGCATTTCCGCTTCCAAAATCTTCGCCAGAGTGCGAATGCGCCGGACGATTGTATCGGCGTCCTGTCCTGGCGCGCACCGCAATGACCACATTATGCGACATTTGTCCGAAATGATGTTGTGAGCTGTGCCTCCGCCGATTTGCGCGAGATTGAGCGTCGTCATCCGGTCGCCCTCAGTCACAGGAACTTCTTGAGAAAATTCCTCGTTCAAGGCAACCAGCATTGCGCCAAAACGGATCGCGTATTCGTTCGCACTCAGCCCCAGCCAAGGCAGGCTTGAATGGGCAGAGACACCGTGGAATGTCACATATTCGACGAACGCGCCCTTGTGCTGATCAACGACAGCCATTTCTGTGGGCTCTCCGACGATGACGGCTTCAATACCGGAAGCTTGCTTCACAATTTCTTTGGCAAGATAAGGCGCACCCAGACATCCCGTCTCCTCGTCATAGGTAAACGCCAGCCAAATGGGGCGCACCAGATCGGCAATCGCCAGTTTCGGCACTGACGCAATCATCGACGCAAGGAACCCTTTCATGTCACATGTGCCCCTACCATAGATCCGACCCTGTCGCTCCGTTGCGTCAAAGGGAGGATGCGACCACTTCTGATCCTGGACGGGTACGACATCGGTGTGACCGCTGAGAATTATCCCGCCTGCGACGTCTGGTCCGAACCGAAAAGCTATGTTCTTTTGGGTTCCGTTAGGTCCGGGCGCGATAATTGTGGCGTCAGATGGCTCATCGCAATAGTTTGCAATGAGTGCAATTATTTCGTTTGTGCTAGTACCTGACACCGTCTCAATGCGGACAAGCTCACCAAGAATGGCTTTGGTATGCTGATACTCGCCCTTGCTGTTCTGCTGCATTTGGTCAATCCAATTTACAATACCTCATAACATTAGATGTTAAATCTATCGAGAGAAAGTTGTCTTGAAGCGCTGAGAACTATTTCTTTGCTATCACAAAAGTGGTCGTTCGCGCACCGCGCAGCATTCAGCAAAGTGGGCTCACGGACTAAGCCGCTCGCGCGGCAGTGGCGCTTGTTGCGGTCGTTCGACCTACAGATTTGACGTTGTCTTCCGCTCTCCGGACCTTGTCAGAGAACACCCCCGTCAGGCCATCAATCGCCTGCCGTTTCCATGTTGTCACCTGCGTTGGATGGACTTTGTGCTTGGCTGCAATCTCTTGCGCCGTCCTGTCTCCACGGAGCGCCTCAAGCGCCACCGTAGCCTTAAACTTGTCTGAAAAACTGCGTCTCTTCGTCATTTGTGTATCCTGTCTTCAAGGTTGGATACATCTTAGCACGCTGTCCAGTTTTGCCGGACCACTTCATAATAACGGATTTTAATCGGCTGAAGGCTCAACAACACAAAGAGGTTCTTGAACGTAGCAATCCAAATTGGAAGGCCGATACGCTGAACAAAGCGATTGGGACGCTGTCTGCGGTATTTACCCATGCTATATGGCAATATGAATTGTCGATGATGAACCCTTGGGCGGGTCTCAAGGATGTGGTCGCTGATCGGCAGGACGATAGACGAAGTTTTACACCTGCTGAGTTGACCCGTTATGTTGAGGAACTTGATAGGCTGAACACTGAAGCACGGTTGATAGGGCTTCTGATGGTGCATACGGGCTGTCGGACAATGGAGTGCGCTGGGCTAACCCACGGTGACCTGCAGATGCAGAACAACACGCCACACCTGCAATTACGACCAAATCACATCAGATTATTGAAGAACAAGCAGTCCAAGCGAGATGTTCCGTTGATTGATAAAGCGTTGGATGAACTGAGGCCATATCTCGCCCAGCGCAACTCAGACGACCCAAAGACACCGGTGTTCCCTCGTTATGGTCGTGATGGGGGTATAGATGCCGTCTCACAGTTGTTAAATGGCGTCATCAGAAAGCGTCTGAAGATTGATGATCCGACTTTGGTGTCTTACTCGACTAGGCACACGATGAAGGACAAGATGCGGACGATTAGAGCGACTGCTGAATTGCAGCACAGTATCTTGGGTCACGGCAAAAGGACTGATGCTGACAACTATGGGGAAGGGGAGTTGTTGCGATACCTCTTAGACGAACTGGTGAAGGCTGACGCATTGACTGAGTGGGGCAACTGAAGCGGATAGATGAACACTCCCGCTCTAACGTAACATATGGCAATTAACCACGTAGACTGGTCGTTACACTAGGGATAGTGCTGAGGCTCATGCAGAGGCTCGTACAGTGCGAACTACACCAGTCGATACGTGTTATCACCCCTGACACCACAGCCTCTGCATACGGCTCTCTGGCGCACCTCATGGGTAGTTGTACTTTTAGTTTGAAGGGTTGCAGTAAAGAACATTGCAGCCCAACCTTCGTGGAAGAATGAGGAGCTATTATAAGATGAAAAACGTTCTTATTGTTTTGAGCCTCTGTGTTGCAGTCGTTGTTGGTGGGTTTGTTTGGCACACACAACCACAACCAGAGTGGCAAAAACGGTTACTATCGAGTCTAAATGACCCTGAATCGGCACAGATAAGAGACGTTAAGATCGGTGAAATTACAGGGTGGATTTGCGGACGGATTAACTCAAAGAATAAACTGGGAGGCTATGAAGGCTTCAAAGACTTTATGGTTCGACCTCCAAACGAAATAGTCGCCACATGGCGGATTGATATTGAAGATCAAACGTATGCGGCGGTAACAGGTGGCTGCAAGTAACATCTAAGTGCGTAATGCAGACAGCAACTTCATCAGCTTCTGCAAGAAGCGTGGGCCATGGAAGAACGAGGAGTTATTTTAAGATGAAACGAACACTGACAGCACTGACTGTAGCAGCATCACTTATTGTTAGTGGAGCATACGCTTTTGAAATGAACACTACAAGATTAGAAGAGAATAGAATACTCAGGAAGCCTATGGTTGGCGACCTAGCAGTCGGCGTCAAAGCTTTACTCAGTGAGTATGATTTAGCGTGTATAAGAAATGGCAAAATATACTTGCACAATGAGACCACTCTACAAACAGACCAGAGCGATTATTCCTCCTACTACGAAATTATTAAAGGAGCAGATGGAGGGTTTGCGATGATTTGGGTGGCTGCAAAAAAAGGAGGCAAAAAAATACCTTATTTAGACCGTTCGGGATGCGATGAGGTTATGGAAAATAACCCTCAACTCATTTTATACCCTATCAACAGCATCAACGGCTTCACAGACAGACGTAGCTTTATAATTGACCTCATCAACAAAGGCTACGAGTAAACCGTAGGTGACGTTCATAGGTAACTGGGATAACGTAAGCAGGTAACAGTAGGTGAACGGGGTTAATATGCCATTCTCGCTATCAAAAGCTGCGAAGGTCGCAGGTGTATCCAAGACCACAGTTCACAAGTGGGTAAAGACGGGTAAGCTGTGAGCCACCAAAGGCGGAGATGGCACCTACAGCATTGATCGCAGCGAATTGGAGAGGGTTACCTCTGCCCGTCAGCAGGTAACATCATCCCCCGTTATCCCTGACGCAACCCAAGATGACAGCACCAGCAGTATCCAACCACTTAATTTGATTATTTACAGAAGTAATACGATAAATGAAGTGAAGTACGCTGCTGCGCTGGAGGCTGTTACCCATGAACGTCAACTGTTACGTCAACTGGTGAACGAGCTTCGGCAGAGAGCAGAAGCCGCTGAGGAACGATCCGAAGCTGCACATGAACGCTATCACGACAGTATCAAGACCATTACCCGTCTACTTGACGACAAGAGAGAACCACAGCAGCGCAAGAAGTTCCTTGGTATATTCTAATCACTAACCGTTCACGGGGTGACGGGGTGACGGGGTGACGGGGTGACGTAAGTGGGTAATGGGGATGGTAGAGAGTTTGGTCATTCTAATTTTTGCTGCTAATCGTCCTCAAGGCTATCTCTGAAACTTAATGCCATCCATGCTAACACAATAAGCATTATGGGTCGAGAAATTACAAATATTGAGAAGTATGCGTGATCATCAAAATCAACTAACCCAGAAAACAAAACTGCGTTATCAATTGAAGCATTTAAAGTAAAAACAAGCGAAATTAAGCACAGTGCTTTAAATCCAACATTGAAGTACGCAGCTATATTCATAGATACTAAAAGCCAAAACATTACATTGGCACGACCATCAAAAATAGCAATAAAGTCTGCATCAAGATGTGCATGTATATTACTCCCAAATAAATAATAAATTACCAAGGATGTTAAAACATACATATTAAAAAATATTATCAGAGCCATAAAAATTTTACTCTGATGAATTAAATTATCCTTAATCTCTCTGCTTTCAGCAAAAGCTGCCAGAATTGCACTCATTTCTATGTCGGTTATTTTGTTGTCTGCCATGACGCTATTCCACCGTGGACTTGTTATATGTAAGCTCAAAACTCATCCAGATTAAACAGATTAGTAATATTGGACGAAGCAATAGTACGACCCTAACCGATACTTCATCAGGGTATTCTAATATTTTGTATAAAATAAATTGATCGTCTATGTACATTGCAATAGCCCAAGCGGTTAATGCGATTGTAACGTGCTTGGCATATTTTAAATAGCTAAATAAAACGATTGGGTATCCAAAAAACGCAACCACTATCATCATCATTCTAACATAAGCCAGCTCAACAGTTGCCAAAACTTTTTCTGGACTTTCTGTGTTGGATGTGGTAAAATATTGATTTATAATCACATATATTACTAATATCATATATAAATAGCAAATTAAGCAACATGCCAAAAATAATTTAGGAACCTGTAGTTTTTTAATCATCTAGCGATGAACCTTTATACCTAAATTTGTTAAAAACCAACATCAACTACCAAACACGATGGCGACACTGCTTTTGATTAGTCAGCATATACCGTGCCATTTGGCGCAATTCTCCATCGTCAAATGGCCTCACTAATATCCAGGCATAGTTCTTGACCTACTGCCCATATAAATGCAACAGAAAATTTTTGTCTTGGATTTAGAGGTCGATAATGAGGCCACCCGAAAAGTTCCCCCATAATCTCAGGGGACCCATGCTTGGTTTAGTGGACTAGCACAGTAAAGATATGCTCACACCTTCAAGCAGCGATAGTAACTCGCCTTCGACATGCCTAGTTGCTCTTGTATCTTCACCCGATCAACACCAGCAGCGACCAGAGCCTTAACCTTGTCAGCTTGGTTCATCGCTTTGGGAACACGCCCTTTATATTTGCCTTCAGCTTGCGCTCTCTTGATGCCTTCAACCTGACGTTCTTTCATCATCTCACGTTCAAATTGAGCGACAGATACCATCATGTTAAGGATCAGCTTGCCTGTTGCTGTTGAGGTATCAACGGTCTCTGAGCCTAACGACAGGATCACAAGGCCAGCACCTTTGGCTTCGATCTGTTGAAGCAGTTCACCCATGTGCATGACGTTACGGGCCAAACGATCCAGCTTAGCCACCACCAGCTTGTCCCCCTCACGTAACATATCAATGGCACGTTCCAGTTCCTGTCGTGAGGCTACAGCACTAACTTGTTCCTGATACATACGTTCACAGCCGTATGCCTTGAGTTCCACGAGTTGTGCCTCAAACCCTGCGTGTTGGTCTGTCGTGCTTGTTCTGGCGTATCCGATAAGCATTGCGTGTGTCTCCTTATTAGCGAATCATATAAACCTAAGGCTTATCTGAGACTAACGCTGTATCAGTGTTGGAGCAAGCTATTGAGACGAAACCGCCCACAAAACGACTGATGAAGGTGTCTCAAGTGAAAGATCACACGATCAGGGCCTAGTGAGACTGGGATTTACTCAAATGTTGCATTTGGTTATTCACAATATGCTAGGTGCATAACGGGAATACAGTCCTTAATGTGACCTGTCACGCCCTACATTTAGGAAGTCAGCTATCTGGCTTCTCACTCCTTGCAGCCTACCATCACCTCATTGGCGAAGTCTAAAGCTGCCTGTTCTTTGCTCTCCTGCGTAGAGTATCGAGGAATTTTGTAAGCCTCTGAGATATAAAGTTCGGTTTGCTCACCAATACCCTTATCTAAGTCTTTAATCATCCCTTGGACACCCATTCCAGTAAGCACATTCTGAAGTTCAGATGGTGAGTTCATGACAAAAATGCCATCAGTTTGTCTCAGTTCCATTATCATTTGGGCAAATGCAGCCTTCGCTTCGCATAAATCATCAGCATCAGCATCAGCATCAGCGGCGCTGACCGATAAGGCGAATACGGAAACAGTGGTCATACTTAGGAACTTTTGCAGTATGTTTTTCGTCATTTGATTTTCTTACTTTCACTGATGGGTTGTTAACCCTGATTTGTTTCACAGGCTGGTGGTGGGGCTACGGTAGAAAAGTAAAAACCAATGCAGCAAATACTACAATGAGTCCCTAAAGCGTCTGGGTATCATGGAAATACAGCCACGTACCAATGAACTTCTAGGACGGCAGGTTATAATAGAATGGTCGTAGGGTTGTACGGGTTGTACCAAGCCATATGAGCCAATGAAACAAAGGCTTTGGCGACATGACAGGGTTGTACCTTGGTTTGTATTAGCCTTGTACGGGGTTGTACCGATTGAGGTAGGGCCACCAGCATATGCCAGCAGCCCCACGGTGGAAATTATGCCCTGTATTCGAGCAAATGATTTGGTCCTGTGCCATTGGGTGCCTTCGTCCAGACGTTCCGACCACCTTCGGATTTCATCTGACATTTACGAAAGCCCCGTTCTGACAGCAACGTGACCAACTGGGATTTAGGCACATCTGCCTTTTCCACTACGTTAGCCAAAGATAACGCATCCTTAGTTTCCATGGCATCGAGCCAACCAATCAACTCATCGTGCGCATCCTCAATCGCAAGATCGACTAAATCACCAAAGCCATCTGACTGCGGTGCGGTTTGACCAAAGTCACTGGAGACATCCATAGCAACCAGTTTGAGCCAGCATAGCAAATCACGAATTTGGCTTTGGTCTCCACCCGCTCCCAATGGCATGGCTTTCCGAACCATTCTTGCACCTTCTGCATGGAAAGCCTGACCTTCCTCTTTGGATACGCTTGGCCCAAGATCAAGGTTTCGATAGTCAGGAACCCACCAACGACGTTCTGTTGCTGCTGCTGTGAACGGCTTCGCATGGTTTGAGAACACAAGAGTGTCTGCTGTCGCTCTGGTCGTAAATCGCATCTCTCCTTTTCGTTCCACACCAATAGAAGGGTCGGTTACAATCGGCTTAAACGCTTCCATGAGCTTGGCAGACTTTGACCAAACTTCATCAACGACAAGCAAACGTGCCAGTGCGTTCTCACCGCCAAACTGACCTGCTACACCTTCGATACCCTGCACAACACTGACGCCACCTGACCCAATTAAAGCTCTCGCCATATGCTGAAACGTACCTTTGCCGATGCCGTGGGTACCACGCAGTACAGGTGACCAAAGTCTACGATCAAGCGGCTTGAAGACCACACAAGCGAACCAATCCGTGAAAATATCGTGTTCCTCAGGCCAATTTGAGCTTGCTACAGGTGAGTGTTCGTTCCCGAATAACATCCGAAGCATGACGTCCCAGATCGGGGGTACAGTGCTATATTTAAAAGCGCACAATGCAGCTTCATTGTCCCAAGCTCCTTTTGCCAATTTACGGGCATCTATCTTTGAGTTTACCCAAGTTGAGAACTCAGCATCTGTGACCGTCAACCGCTTTATCTGCTTCCAAGTATTGTACGTGGTGGCCCCATCAATAGTCAGGAACTTTGGAAAGCCAGGATAATAGGCATACCGCTGAAAGTTCATCGAACAGTTTATGATATGCTCAATCATCTCACGTGATAACGCTTCGGTATTCATCTTACAGGCATCAACCGTCGTGTTCAGATCATTGTCCAAGATTGGCTTATTGTCAGTAAAGCAGGTCAGGAACTCCCCCTTGTATCTGATTACACATGCCAAGATGTAATTCAGGGCTTTGGATTGCGCTTCGTTGAACGACAGCTCTTGGTATTCAACATATCCATCATCGTGTTTGACCTCCCTGTGCGTGACACGTTTGCTCAAAGTTGCGACAATACGTGGTGTAATATCCGTGAACCCTGCTGGCAGTTCTGGTTTATCGTTCTGTACGTTCATCTGTATTTTCCTTGCCCATGATGGCTTTGGTATTGCTCTTGAAGGTGGCACGAATTGCCTGTTCGACAGTTACGGAAAGGTTGGCTCCCGATCTTTCAGAGGCTGTTTTGAGACGCTGTATGGCCTCATTCGTCAGCATGACCCTGACGCTGCTTTTGTGTTCTCTTTCAGCCATGGATTATTCACCACCTTTGTGTTTTTCGGCATAGGCAACGGTATGTTTCACGCCATCAAGAGTGACGTATTTGGTGCTACTGTTTGGGTTGGCAGCCTTCGATAAGGCACTTTGATAAAGATCGTGCTTTCGCTCAAATCGGCCTGCTTCCGACACGGTTGTAGTGGCCCCAGTTTCACAGTTGGTGAGGACGTAGGTTCCAGACTGCCCTAGTGGCCCTGTCCGCACACGATTGACGGCTAAGCGATTGCCTTCGTGTTCGGATGGCAGACCCAACATCCGTGCGTTCACCTGCTCCATGTGCCAGATATGGTTGTAGGAGGCTGAGTTGGCGGGAACCTTGAGCAAGATTTCAACATCTTTGGGACGTAACTTTTGCGCCATAAGTCTGGTTTTCAGGTCATTAGTCGATCCAACTTTGACGTTTGGAACATGGTAAATCACCATTTCGTAGGAGCAGATTTGGTCGCTGTCATCGCCGTATGGTTTTGATAGGGGTTTCGTCATTTGTTTTCCTTCGGGTTATTCGTGCAAAGCGCACAATTCATGGGCCAAGCAGCGGACAAGAACCGACGACACCAAAGGAAGGCGCAACAGCACACATGACCGCTGAAAAGCAGTTTGAAGACGGATTGACCTCATGAGGTTTCACGTCGTTTTTTGAATGTTGGTGTGTGCTAATCAGGCCGCCGATAACCCGAGGGTCATCTATGGTTGGTCTTTTCATCCCCAACAGTTGATTGCTTAAACATGTGACCCTAAAGCGGTACGCTGGTTACGCCGTACCTCAAGTCACATCTCTCGATGTCTTTCCAGCATCTGTCCCCACCAAGAACCGATGTTCGTATGTGCAGGTGGATCACGTCGAGGATACCCCGCACGTCTGTCTATCTTGCACGTCAATAGTGTCCGCCTAGATGAGGCAAACGAAAGTCGGCATTACCGACGTCAATTAAGTGTGAACGATCAACTAGCTTTTCAAGAGGCAAAAGGAATCGCAGGAAAAACCCCAGTTCGTTTCGTATTCAAACCCCATGTTCCAACATCTGAACAGCAAGAGGGAATCCTGCATAGTGTGTTGATGTTAAAGTGTAACACTACATGTAGTGATTGGGACTTTGAGGCATTTGCTGGGGTGTGTAACGTTCAGAGCCGTATTCATGCTGTGACAGTTGGGTCTATGAAGGAAGGGTTGTGAGAGGTTGTGTAGTGACCTCTGGAGCGCCTCTCTGTGCTTGAGCAGCGACGCCAAGATTATTATCGTTAGCCACTCTGTGCGCTGGGCAAGCACAGGTTCTAATCTGCCTACGTGAATCAGTTGAGCAAGTTAGGCCGAGTATTTGGTCGAGAGTGTTGAAAACACTTCAGTCATGCTCACCAATTTGGTACGAAACTTTGGGTAAATTTGGTACGAAACTTTTATAAGACCGCCCATATTCGCCATATAAATAAAGGTTTTTGACGTGTAGTGGTGCCCAGGAGAGGACGCCACACTTCCAAGATTATTGTTTATTTTCAGGGGGTTAGTGTCGGCTCAAAACTCAGAAGTGGTCCCGAAAGCGGTCCCTGTCCATGTATATCCTCAGAGCAATAATATGTGCCTTGAGCCTAGGCCGCAGGCTTGCTTTGCGGAACCAAGCGCCATTTGGCAATGGTTAACTGACCGGACATTCAAATGCACATCCCTCACTCACTCGATTTCGTTACACGTTTGAGGGCTGCAACAAAAAGTTCGTACATCGCTTTGTTTCTTCCAATAGACAGGCTGCGACTTGTTAATATCGCACAGTAATAACACCTCTTGGTTGGCGACCCAGCTGTCGAGACGTAGACTTTTTCGTTTTGATCGCAAAATTGGCCTCCTAACGGAAGACTTTTAGATAGGTAGATCCTAATCTAACATACGACCATTCGACTTATCGCCGTGCAGTCATATCATGAAAGAAAAATTTAAATGAAGAAACTTGCTCTTGATGCCGCAGACATCCGTATTCTGTGCGCACTACAGAAGCATGGGCCGTTAAGTAAAGCGAAGCTCTCCGAAATAAGTGGCCTCTCCGCAACCCCCTGCTGGGCACGACTAACTCGTTTGAAAGCTGCAGGGTATATTCGGGGATATCACGCCGATATTGAACTGAGCCGACTGGCTGATTTTGCCCAGGTGATTGTGACCGTTTCCTTGAGCCGTCATCGAAAGGCAGACTTTGACCGTTTTGAAGCCTACATCAACGGACGTGACGAGATAGTTGATTGCATCGCCACCGGTGGTGGGGTCGATTACATAATGAAGGTCATTAGCTCAAGTTTGACTGATTTTCAAAACTTTGTGGAAGACCTCCACACCGAAGATCTTGGCATTGACCGCTACATGACCCACTTCGCAACACGCCAAGTGAAAACAGCCTTGCCCAACATATCAAAGCTAGCAACTTCAAATCTTAAATAGGGACGCTGGACCAAACGGTCCTCATAGACCATAAAAAATGGCTTCGTTGGACTATGAATGGAGAATCTTTAGACTGCTTTCTTCGCAATTCCCGAGCTATTGGTGGAACAGAATTTTTGGCTTGTGGTCGGGAGGATCACACACAAAACGGGAGGAAGTTTCAATGCAAGCAGATGATTTCGGTTTCGGCACACAAATCCGCAAGTCGCCCTATTTTGACGCAACTGTGCGTTGGGGCGCGCAAGGGTTTTCCGTCTATAACCACATGTATATCCCGCGCGATTTCGGGGACCCTGAACAGAACTTCTGGAACCTCGTGAACGATGCGATCCTGTGTGACGTGGCTGTTGAACGTCAGGTTGAGATCACAGGTCCAGATGCGGCCAAGTTCACTCAAATGCTGACCTGTCGCGACCTCTCCAAGATGGCCGTAGGTCAGTGCAAATACATCCTGATCACTAACGCGGATGGTGGCATTCTGAACGACCCAATCCTGCTGCGTCTTGCAGAAAACCACTTCTGGATCTCATTGGCTGACAGCGACATCCTGCTTTGGGCACAGGGGGTTGCGATCAACTCCGGCCTTGATGTCACGATTGGAGAGCCTGATGTGTCTCCCTTACAGTTGCAGGGCCCCAAGTCTGGCGAGATCATGCGCGCGCTCTTCGGCGACGACATTATGGATCTGCGCTATTACTGGCTGCGCGAGATAGAGTTGAACGGCATCCCACTGATCGTCTCCCGCACAGGTTGGTCGAGTGAGTTGGGGTATGAAATTTACCTGCGTGACGGCTCCAAAGGTGATCTGCTTTGGGAAACCATAATGGCCGCTGGTATGGAATTCGGCCTCAAGCCAGGGCACACATCGTCCATTCGCCGCATTGAAGGTGGTATGTTGTCTTATCACGCAGATGCCGACATGAGTACTGACCCCTTTGAGCTCGGCTTTGACCGACTGGTCAACCTCGACATGGAGGCTGATTTCATCGGAAAGGCTGCGCTGCGACGGATCAAGGAAGAAGGTGTCAGCCGCAAGCAAATCGGCCTGATCATCGACGGTGCGCCACTCACGGGGCCGAACACAACGTTCTGGGAAATCAATTTGGATGGCGAGGCAATTGGAAAAGTCACATCCGCAGTTTATTCCCCACGTTTGGAGCAGAACATCGCTTTGGCCATGGTGTCAGCAGAACACGCCAACATTGGCGCACAAGTTGAGATCGTTACGAAGTCCGGCCCCATCGGCGCAACGATATGTGAGCGTCCATTCTATGATCCCAAAAAGCAAATCGCGGCCGCTTAACGCTCTGCCAGACGAAAGAAAACCGATATGTCAGACCTCGCGATCGAACTGCATTGGCAGCGCGCTACACCTGTTTTTGAAACCGGTGCATATTCAAACGAGCACACAGTGCAGTATAACAACCGCTACGATCTGCTTGTGGATTCCGCTCCTGATTGGGGCGGAAATCCGGACAATACAAATCCCGAACAGGCTCTCGCCTCGGCGTTGTCCAGTTGCCATATGATGACCTTTCTCGCACTGGCCGCAAAAGCGGGTTGGCCCGTGGCGAGTTACCATGACTACGCCGAAGCCCACTTGGGCAAGAACTCTAAAGGCCAGATGTCGGTGACGCGGATCGATCTGCATCCGGTGGTGCGTTTCGATACTGGGTTTTCGATAAGCGACGAGGATCTGACGCAGATGCAGGACCGCGCGCACCGCTACTGCTTTATCGCGAATACCTTGGCCGACAGTGTCGAAATCAATATTCTTTAGCACTGAAAAGGAACAGCCCTGTGACCATATCTGACATCCTGCTCTCCAATCTGGACGAAAACGGCATACTCCGTCTGACCTTGAACGATGTATCGCGACGCAATGCCTTGTCCGAGGCGATGCTGACGGAACTGGGTGACGCGTTTACAGATGCAGGGGCTAACCCAAAAGTGCGGGTCATTGTTCTGGCAGCCAAAGGTCCTGCCTTTTGTGCAGGTCACGATCTTAAGGAAATGACCGCCGGGCGTTTGCATGAGGATGGTGGAAAAGCCTATTTTGCAAAGGTCATGGCGATGTGCGCAGGTGTGATGCAGGGAATCGTGAATTGCCCCAAACCCGTGATCGCTGAAGTTACTGGCGTAGCCACAGCTGCAGGCTGCCAACTAGTCGCAAGCTGTGATCTAGCCATTGCAGCGGATACGGCACAATTCAGCACACCGGGCGTGCACATCGGACTGTTCTGCTCCACTCCAATGGTCGCGCTGTCACGTAACGTGGCCGACAAGCACGCGATGGAAATGCTACTGACAGGAGACATGACATCAGCCGAACGCGCCGCGGAGATTGGCCTAGTGAACCGTGTCGCGGCACCCGAGGTGCTGCAAGAAAAAACGATGGAGGTGGCGCGCAAGATTGCGTCAAAATCCAGTATGACGCTCGCAACGGGCAAGAGCGCCTATTACGCACAGCGCGAAATGGCGCTATCCGATGCCTACGATTACGCCTCTGGTGTGATGGTCGACAACATGCTAGCACTCGACGCCGAAGAAGGTATCGGTGCGTTTATCGAAAAGCGTGCGCCCAAATGGCGGGACGCCTGAACCATGAGTGAGAGCCCCTACAACACCGATCTGGATCGGAATCTGGCAAACTACCAGCCACTGACGCCGCTGACATTTCTGGAACGCGCGGCCTCGGTCTTTCCTGATCAGACAGCAATCGTGCATGGCGGGCTAAGGCGCAGTTATGAAGAATTCTATGCGCGATCACGACAGTTGGCATCTGCCTTAGCACAGCGTGGCGTTAGGCGCGGTGATACTGTGTCGGCCCTGCTGGCCAACACGCCTGCAATGCTTGAATGCCACTACGGTGTGCCGATGTGCGGGGGTGTTTTGCACTCCATAAACACCCGCCTCGATGCATCGGTGATCGCGTTTCAGCTAGACCATGCTATGTCAAAAATCGTCATCGTTGACCGCGAATTCATGCCATTGATGCAGGAAGCACTGAAGTTGACCACTGTGAGACCACTGGTCATCCAATATGATGATGCCGAATTTAGCGGTCCTGAGACCGCCACTGATGCGCAGGATTACGAGGCATTCTTGTTGATGGGCGATACTGAGTTTGCCTGGATGATGCCACTGGATGAATGGGATGCCATTTCGATCAATTACACCTCGGGAACTACGGGTGATCCAAAGGGTGTCGTTTCGCATCATCGCGGGGCCTATTTGTTGGCACAAGGCAACGCGCTGACGACATCAATGGCGAAGCATGCGGTCTATCTGTGGACGCTGCCAATGTTTCACTGCAATGGATGGTGTTTCCCGTGGACTCTCTCGGCGATTGTCGGAACCCATGTCTGTCTGCGTCAGGTGCGTGCAGAACCAATCTGGGCTGCCTTGGCAGATGAGGGCGTCACCCACCTTTGCGGCGCGCCCATTGTCATGTCCCTGATGATCTCGGCCCCCGAGGAAGAGAAGCGCAAGCTTGAGCAAACCGTTCAATTTTTCACAGCTGCCGCCCCACCTCCTGAAAAACTGCTGGCTGATATGAAAACCGCAGGCTTTGATGTGACACATTTGTATGGGCTGACTGAAACCTATGGCCCTGCTGTGGTGAATGACTGGCATCAGTACTGGTCTGATCTGCCACCCAGTGAACAGGCTGCGCTGAAATCACGCCAAGGGGTTCGCTATCTGCCACTTGAGGGACTGGATGTGCTGGACCCCGAGACCATGGAGCCTGTTCCACGCGATGGGAAAACTATGGGCGAGGTCATGTTTCGCGGTAATGTCGTCATGAAAGGGTATTTCCGCAACCCAAAAGCCACGCGAGAGGCCTTTGGTGGTGGCTGGTTCCATTCCGGCGATCTAGGCGTTCGGCACCCCGACGGTTATATCCAGCTCAAGGACCGGTCAAAGGACATCATCATTTCAGGCGGTGAAAATATTTCGTCCATCGAGGTGGAAGAGGCGCTCTACCGTCATCCTGCGATTGAGATCGCTGCAGTGGTTGCCATGCCCCACGAAAAATGGGGTGAAACGCCCTGTGCTTTTGTGGAATTGGTCAAGGGTCAAACCACGGATGCCGCCAGTTTACGCGCTTGGTGCAAGGACCAGCTTGCTCCCTATAAGGTGCCAGGGCAGTTTGTATTCATGCCGATCCCGCGCACGTCCACAGGAAAGATACAAAAGTTTGTCTTGCGCGACCAAGCCAGTGAGATCGCTCATGGCAAAACTAAAGGCGAAGCACCCCCAAAGTGGTAGGCCAGAAACCGCTTTGATTTCTGCATATCTTAGCCAGCAACCCCCCGCCCAACATCTCGCTAGGAGACACCGGACGGAGGGGATGCTTGGAGATCACAACGCGAGCACTGTAGGCACCCTGACCCCATCGACAATCTCCCGCTTCTGCGCATCACTTATCCCCGCCGAGTACAACCCATAGGTCAGCTTGTTCTGCGACCTCGCGGAGTGGTGCCCCACGAGGCTTGCGGTGAAGTGCTCGGGGACACCTGTGCGCTCACACTGGGTGGTGAACCACTTGCGGGTTGAGTGGAAGACAGTGCCTCTGAGCTCAGGATGACGTCTGCGCAGGTAGGCGTAGCGTTTGACGACCCTGTCCACGGTGAGCTGCGGGAAGAGCCTGCCAGACTTTGGCAGCGCAGTATCCAACAGCTGCTCCAGCACCCCATGCAATGGCACCTCTCGCTCAGCCGCCTTGGACTTCAGCAATCTTACCGCGTTAGGCCTGATGCTGACAAACCGCCCTAGGTTGCCCTTTGCTGTGATGTCCTCTGCCATGAGCCCGCAGAGCTCACCAGAGCGCATGCCTGTGAGCAGCCCGAAGAGTAGGGCACTGTGCAGCACCCTGTCTTTGGCTGCCAACAAGACGCTGACCTGCGCATCCGTCAGCACACCATGGGGATGCACCTCTGGCCTGTCTTTGACCTTGAGGGCTTCCCAGGGGTTTGCCCCCAGCTCCCCCTCACCAACACACCAGTCAAGGAACTGGGACATCTGCTTGAGGATGCGAGCTTGGGTCTGGGGTGCGAGAGTGATGCCCTCAGAGGCGACAGACAGGCTTGCTAGGTCAACCAGGCCAGCGTCCTTGCCGTCCCTGTACTTGCGCACGTTGGGAGAGAGCTGGGTGATATAGCCCAGCACCTCCTTTCCCTGGGTGAGGGACAAGTCACCAACAGCACACTTGCCGAGATGCGAGCCGAGCAGTTCCAGGGCAAAGCGCACCGACTTGAAGCTGCCTGGGCGTAGCCGCTGAGAGGTCTCAGCAAGGTAGGCTTGGGCAAGCTCCGCTACCAACCGCTCACCCACAAGACGAGCACGCTGATATCGAGGGCGACCCACAGCCAGTCGAGGAC
>NZ_MLCB01000196.1 GCF_001890925.1 Planktotalea frisia | reverse complement strand
GTATTTCGCCGATGCTGTCCACCCGGAGTACCAGACCAAACCCGCCTTTGGCTGGGTCAAGACGGGTTCAAATCCAGGGGTCCCGACCACGGCAGGTCGAGGACGCGTAAATATCCATGGCGCGCTCAACCTCGAAACCTTCGACGCGCCCTTTGTCGAGCCAACCACCGTCGACGGGATCAGCGCGGCGCAGCTTCTTGCCAAGATTGAAGCCCGCAATCCCGACAAGCGCATCATTCATGTCATCTGGGACAATGCCGCCTATCACAAAGGGCCGGATGTCAGGGCTTTCCTCGCCAGACCAGATTGCCGCATCCATCTCATGCATCTGCCGCCCTATTGTCCGCATCTCAACCCGATAGAACGGCTATGGGCGGTCATGCATCAGCATGTGACACACAATCGATATTACCCAACACAAAAACGGTTTGCGAATGCGATCCTGAAGTTCTTTCGGGAAACCATCCCAAATGAGTGGAAAGCCTTCCGTGACCAAGTATCAGACAATTTCCGCGTCATAACCCATGAAAAAATTCGGGTTTTGGGGTAGCAGC
>NZ_MLCB01000195.1 GCF_001890925.1 Planktotalea frisia | reverse complement strand
CGGATCATGCGGTTAGCTGAATCGTTCTACGGTCAGACGTCAACCCGTCAAAAGTCGGGTGCTCGAGGACTCTGTGTATAAGTGAGTTGGTTAGTCACTTTCTCATCATATGCGCGCCGCGCAACATCAATCGTGGCGAGGTTTTCTAGTGCCCAATAGCCCAAAGCACTGATGGGCTCTCGGAATGACTGCCCCATATTGGTCAGGTTGTATTCAACTTTTGGCGGGATAGTTGGGTGATAGGTCCGGTTCACGAGGCCGTCGCGTTCCAACTCTTTTAACGTCAGGCTGAGCATCCGCTGCGAGATGCCCAGGTTGCGCTTGAGTTCGTTAAACCGCAGCGTTCCGTATTCGGCCAAAGAGATCACAACAAGCACGCTCCACCTGTCACCTACACGCGAAAGCACTTCATTGATGCGTTTGCAATCGGGGCATTGTTTGTCATCCAGCATGGCGGTTCCCTTTTTGTGACCGAGGTTCATAAATGTGCCTTCTTGCGGCGCACAATGGTTCCTCATAGATAGTCGGTTACAAATGTATACTGCCCCGTTAGGGCGCTAGCAATAGGACCACACACATGACCGCGAAACCACTCAACGACCTTTTGAACTGGCGTTACGCCACCAAGAAGATGGACCCGTCAAAAGCTGTTCCACAGGACAAAGTAGATGCGATTGTCGAGGCCATTCGCATGGCCCCGACATCCAGTGGCACGCAACCTTTTGAGTTGTTTGTCGTGAGCAATCCTGAGATTCGCAGCAAGATTACCGAAGCAGCCGGCGGACAGGCACAGATCACCGATGGATCGCATCTTTTGGTCTTTGCGGCGTGGGATAATTACACAGCCGAACGGATCGACAACGTCGTTGATCTCAATGTAGCGGCACGTGGCGATCTGCCGATGCTGCACGCTTATTACGACAATCTGAAGTCCAATTACCTGCCGCGTGAGGCGGAGGCCAATTACGCCCATGCCGCGCGCCAAGCCTATATCGCTCTCGGGATTGCACTGGTCGCCGCCGCCGAGCAAGAGGTCGATAGCACGCCGATGGAAGGCTTTAATCCCGATGCCGTGGACGCGATCCTTGGCCTGAAAGAACGCGGCTTGCGGTCGGTTGTGTTGCTGCCTTTGGGGTTTCGCGACGAGGCCAATGATTGGTTGCTGCCAATGGGCAAAGTCCGCAAATCCCGCGATACCATCGTTACAGAGGTCAACTGACATGGGCATTCTACGTAAGCTGTTTCGCGCGACACCGATACCCACAACAGATGGTGCGTTCAGCCCTTCTCCCTTGGCAATCAAACTGGGCACATCGACCACAACGGATTATGATGGTGGCGCTTATGCCAAACCTTATGCAGGCCCCAAAATCGCGTACTGATGATTTGCACCGAAGAACGCAACATGACGATGGCCAACGGCAAAAAATTCTCTACGGGAAACCATCCCGTCGAGATGGGCTTGCCTATGCTTCATCTCATGAACGCGGGTTTTGAGATTGATATTGTAACGCCAACCGGCGCGCCTGTCGCGATCGAGGAATTGGCAATGCCTGCGGATGATGCAGACGTGAAAAAGCTCTATACACAGAGTCCTCGAGCACCCGACTTTTGACGGGTTGACGTCTGACCGTAGAACGATTCAGCTAACCGCATGATCCG
>NZ_MLCB01000194.1 GCF_001890925.1 Planktotalea frisia | reverse complement strand
TCTACGGTCAGACGTCAACCCGTCAAAAGTCGGGTGCTCGAGGACTCTGTGTATAGTCCTTAATTTCCGTTACCCTGGCCTGCGCTTTGTTTTGTTGTATTTGCGCAGGTTCCATATGCTGATTTCGCACAGACTTGTCACTGTTTTAATGGGAAAAAGCGATTAGGTTTGTCATAATGAATTAGGAGAGACGCAATGAATGATCTAACAAGCTTTGGTATCAGTGTGCGGTGGCCAGCAACGGACCCATCCAAAATTCAACTGTATTCCTTCCCCACGCCCAATGGCGTAAAAGCCTCAATCGCTTTGGAAGAAATGGGCTTGCCCTACGAAGCGCATTTGGTGACCCTCTCAGACGTCGACGTTAAAAGTGACGCCTTTTTGTCGCTCAACCCAAACAACAAGATTCCAGCGATCATCGATCCAAATGGACCCGACGGCTCACCGATCGATCTTTTTGAAAGCGGCGCGATCTTGTTGTATCTGGCTGAAAAGACCGGAAAGCTGATCGGCTCAAGCGCGACTGACAAGGCCAAGATAACACAGTGGTTGATGTTCCAAATGGGTGGGCTTGGACCGATGTTTGGCCAGCTTGGCTTCTTTTACAAATTCGCAGGTTCGCAGATCGAAGATCCGCGCCCGCGTCAGCGTTATATTGAAGAAGGCAAGCGTCTTTTGGCTGTGGTAGACAAACAGCTCGAAGGCCAAGACTGGATTGCGGGCGATTACTCTATCGCAGATATCGCGATTGCCCCTTGGTTGCGTTCACTCGATTTTTATGGCGCACGCGAAGTGCTTGGTTGGAAGGATCATAAAAATGCGGTCGCTTATCTCGAGCGTTTTCTTGAACGACCCAGTGTTCAAACGGGTCTGAATACGCCGCCCCGTCCTTAGTGCCTGCGATTAAGCTGGTAGTTTGCTGGTCAAAACATAGCGAAGAATTTCGGCCACTTGCCAGGGTTCTTTGCACACCGCCAAAGCCGCCGCATCGACCTCTTTCAGCGCATGCTGATGCTCATCTTGATGCAGGATGATCAGCGATTTGCCAAGGGCAGCCGCATAGCCTGCATCAAACGCTGCATTCCACTGCTTGTATTTTTCACCAAAGCGCACGACGACAACGTCTGCATCGGTGATGCCTTTTCGCGTACGGATCGCATTGATCATAGCGCCCTTGTGGTCATGCCAAAACTTGTTTGGCTCTTCCCCAAGGATCGCGACACCGCAATCATCGCTGGCTGCGTGATCCGTGACAGGTGCAGCGAAAGACACATCAAGCCCTTTGGCGCCTTCGATAATTTGCTCACGCCAATCCGTGTGAATTTCACCCGATAGATATACTTTAAGCATCGCGTCTTCCTCTCTTTGGTATGTTTCGAATTTTCTATAAAATTCGTTAACCGCGCAAAACACCACCGGTGGCTTTACTGACCTTTTCGATAATCTTCGCGCCAACTGCTTCGATCTCTGCCTCTTTCAAGGTGCTCTCCACAGGCTGTAAACGCACAGTCACTGCGATGGACTTCTTGCCCTCACCCAAGGATCCGCCAATGAATTCATCAAACACGCGCACGTCTTCGATCAAGGCTTTGTCCGCGCCCGCAGCCGCATTCACCAGCGTCAACGCTTCCACATCTGCATCCACAACAAAGGCAAAATCACGCTCCACTGCTTGCAAATCACGTAAGATCAAAGCTGGGCGCGTGGCACTTTTCTTCTTGGGCAGAGGCACTTCAGCGGGCCAGATGGTAAAGCCCATAGCAGGTCCTTTGACATCCATTGCCGCCAGTACTTTGGGATGAATTTCACCAAACACGCCCATAATTTTCTTTGGTCCAAGGCAAATCTTGCCATGACGGCCTGGATGCCACCACTCCTCTGCGCCGCGTTGAATTTGCACCTTTGCAGGCGCGCCAACCGCTGCCAAGATTGCTTCGGCATCGGCTTTCACATCAAACACATCGACGCCGCGCGAGGCACCATGCACATCTTTCGGACCAGTCCGTCCAACGATTAAGCCCGAAACTTGAACGTGCTGCTCGCCCGGCTCACCGCCATGAAACGCAGTACCCACTTCGAATAGAGCCTGATCCATCAACCCACGCGCTTGATTGCGCGCAGCAGCTTGCAAAAGGCCCGGCAAAAGCTGCGGGCGCATGTGGCTCATTTCAGAACTGATCGGATTGGCCAGCATTGTCGCATCGCTGCCGCCACCGAACAACGCAGCAGAGGGCTGATCGATAAAGCTGTACGTCACGCATTCATTATACCCAAGCGCCGCCGCCGTGCGTCGCGCAGCACGTTCGCGTAGTTGTGCAGGCGACAGGATCGCGCGCGTCACGCCGTCGTGCAAACGCGGCAAAGGTTTGCCAACGAGACCAGTGAGCGATTCAATACGCGCGACTTCCTCGACGAGGTCGGCTTCGCCTTGCACGTCTGGGCGCCAGCTCGGCACCGCAGCCATTTCTGCGTCCATCACAAAGCCGAGCGCTGTCAAAATCGCTCGCTGCCGATCTGCCGCGATTTCCATACCCACCAAAGACGAGCAGCGATCCGTATCAAGCTTATAGCTACGCGACACATCAGGGACAGTGCCCGCTTGGATCACTTCGGACGCTTCGCCGCCCGCGTGATCCACGATCATACGTACCGCATGCTCAAGGCCAACAGGTGTGAACGCAGGATCAACACCGCGCTCGAAACGATAGCGCGCGTCGGAATTGATCTTCAAAGCACGACCCGTATAGGCAATCTGGATCGGATCCCAATAAGCGCTCTCAACGAAAACATTCACGGTGTCGTCCGTACAACCGCTCGCAAGACCGCCCATGACACCTGCAATGCTCTCAACACCGTTGTCGTCAGAAATCACCATTTGACCTGCTTGCAGCGTATATTCCTTGTCGTCCAAAGCGACGATCGTCTCGCCGCCTTTCGCGCGATGCACATGCAGGTTACCTTTGACTTTATCCATGTCGAACACGTGCAAAGGACGGTTCTGATCATATGTGAAATAGTTGGTCACATCGACAAGGAAGCTGATCGGACGCAGCCCAATCGCGCGCAGCGCATCTTGCAGCCATGCAGGGGATGGGCCGTTCTTGACTCCAGTGATCACGCGACCACAAAAGACAGGGCAGCCATCAAGCGTATCATTCTCGATGACGACTGACAGGTCGGAAGAGGCCGTCGCAGGCACTGTTTCTACATCGCAAGGCTTCATTACACCAAGGCCACGCGCCGCCAAATCACGCGCAATACCACGTACGCCTAAAGCGTCAGGACGGTTCGGCGTGATCGCAATCTCGATCATCGGATCGACTTTGCTTGGATCATTCTTGGCCAACCAATCGACGAAGGTCTGACCGACTTCACCAGAGGGCAACTCGATAATGCTGTCATGCTCTTCAGACAATTCCAGCTCACGCTCGGACGCCATCATGCCGTGGCTTTCAACACCGCGAATGTTGCCCACGGACAGCGTCACATCGATGCCGGGCACATAGTCGCCCGGCTTGCAAAGGACCACGGTGATCCCTTCACGCGCGTTGGGTGCGCCGCACACGATCTGTTGCAAACCTTCGTTGGTCTCCACTTGGCACACGCGCAAACGATCCGCGTCGGGATGCTGTTCAGCGCTCTGAACCTTTGCCAACGTAAAGCTTTTCAACTTGTCCGCAGGGTTGCTCACCTCTTCCACTTCTAAACCGAGATCGGTCAAAGCATAGAGAATATCATCCAAAGACGCCTCGGTCTCGAGGTGCTTTTTCAGCCAGGACAGTGTGAATTTCATCGCGTCGTTTCCTGTTTACTTAAGGCCCAGCGCTTCACGCGCCAAAGCCTGCCAATCCGTATCAATGCCCTCAGGCACTTGCACCCAATCCTTGAACGGTCTGCCTTTGCCCGAAGGGTCAAATGGCACGGCCTCAAGGTGGGTCGCGAAAATCTCTTGGACGCGGGTAACGCCCAGTTTAAATACCATGCTGTCCTGATAAAACGACAACACAGGCTTGCCCCCACCTAGCTTTGCGCAAGGCTTCCCGAACATCTGCGTGATTTCGAGGTTCGGTGCCTCTGCGCGCATTTCGTCGATGAAATCTGTGAAGACTTGGGGAGCGGCCATTACAGCCCCGTCGCCAGATTAGGCTGCTGCAAGCTCGCAAAGCCATAGTGCCGCAACCAGCGTAGGTCTGAATCAAAGAACGCGCGCAAATCGGGGATACCGTATTTCAGCATCGCCATGCGGTCGATGCCCATGCCAAAGGCAAAGCCCTGCCACTCAGCCGGATCAATGCCGCCCGCTTGCAAGACCTTCGGGTGCACCATGCCAGAGCCGAGCACTTCGAGCCAGTCATCGCCCTCGCCCACTTTGACAGAGCCGTTTTCCCAGCGGCACTGGATATCCACCTCTGCGGAGGGTTCCGTGAACGGGAAATGCGAGGCGCGGAAACGGGTTTTGACTTCTGTCCCGAAGAAGACAGAGAAGAACTCCTCCAACGTCCATTTCAAGTTCGCCATAGAGATGTCCTTGTCAATGGCGAGGCCCTCGACTTGGTTGAACATCGGCGTGTGCGTTTGGTCATAATCGGCGCGGTACACGCGACCGGGGCAAATGATGCGACACGGCGCGCCATTGGCTTCCATGTGACGGATTTGCACAGGACTGGTGTGCGTGCGCAGAACATGCGGCGGACGATTATCGCCCTCCGCGCGGTGCGTGTAGAATGTATCCATTTCAGCGCGCGCAGGGTGGTGGCCTGGGATGTTCAAGGCATCAAAGTTATACCAATCACTCTCGATCTGTGGACCTTCTGCGACTTTGAACCCAAGATCGGCAAGGATCGCGATGACCTCTTCTGTCACCTGCGAAATCGGGTGGATAGACCCTGCTGGACGCTCGCGCGCAGGCAAAGTCACATCGAGCCATTCACCGCGCAGGCGCTCTTCCAAAGCGGCATCGCCCAAAGCGACTTTCTTCGCCGCCAAAGCCGAGTTGATCTCGTCCTTCAAAGCGTTCAGCTTTGGACCTGCAACCTGACGTTCCTCAGCGCTCATCTTGCCGAGTGAGCGCATTTGCAGGCTGATCTCGCCCTTTTTACCCACCGCTTGCACGCGCAAGTCTTCCAGCGTGCTTTCATCTGACGCAGCCGCGATCAAACCTACGTATTTCTCTCTTAGATCATCCATCACGGACCTCGCCTCATGTGTTACCGCACGAGTTACCCGCTTGGCCCAGCGCGCGCAAGCGAGAGGGGCACGAGATGCCGCAGTCGCTTTAATAAAATCGCAAAGGTTCTGCCCAATTTCGCCACTTTCTTGCCACGCGAGGTGCCCCAATTGCGCGGCTTATAGGCTCAAGGTCCGCTTTTGGACCGTTTGGAAACTGAAAGCCACAAAGGGATTGATACGATGAAACTGATCTTTGCTCTCACCGCTGCCACACTGACCTTTGGTGCCGTCACAGCGGATGCACAAGTTGCGCCACGCACATTTATGACCCCCGCCGTCGCGCAAACCGGTCAATGGTATATTGCGCCGAACGGATGTTCGTACACGCGCACGCAAGCGCCGGGGCAAAGTGTAATCTGGATGCTGATCCAGAACCCGCATCATATCGGCGGGCGCAATGCCACTGCCGTCTGCCCGCGCATGCTACAAGGCTAGCGCAGGTCTTTCTCAAACCGCCACACATCAAGATAGAACGGATCATCAAGCGTATCGAGGCCAACTGTTTCGATGCGCTTGTTGACCCAGCCCGATTTCTCGTAAAACCGTGCAGCGCGTTCGTTACCAACCGCGCAACTCAGCCACGAAACATCATAGCCCTGCGCCTTGATTCGCGCTTCCCCATCTAGCATCAGCGCTTGTGCAACACCCGTGCCGCGCGCATGTGCGCCCACATACATCTGATAGATTTCATCTGCTTGAACCATTGTGAAACCCAAAAACACATCTGATTGCACAGCAACGCGCGTGTCTTTCAAATGATCCCTCGAACGCTTTTGAAAGCTTTCAAACGTGCGCAAGGAAGCAAGGGTAGCGGGGACAACAGCGGCATGTCCGTCTATCCAGCCGACATGCCAAAGCTCAGCAACAGCATCGATCTGATCATGCGACATATTTTGGATTTCAAAGTTCATCCTAAAAAACTAGACCGCAATCACCCTACAAACAAATGAAAAAGGCCCCAACCAAGCGGTTGAGGCCTTCTGTAACTACAGATCGCTCTGGCGCTTACGCGGCCATTGCTGCTTTCGCTTGATCAACAATCGCTGCGAACGCTTCTGGCTCGTGTACTGCGAGGTCGGCAAGAACCTTACGGTCTACTTCGATACCCGCAAGCGTGAGACCATTGATGAAGCGGCTGTATGTCAGCGCCTCGTCGTGGCTACGCACAGCAGCGTTGATACGCTGGATCCACAATGCACGGAAGCTGCGCTTACGATTCTTGCGGTCGCGTGTCGCGTACTGGTTCGCTTTATCAACGGCCTGTGCTGCGACTTTGAATGTATTTTTACGACGTCCGTAGTAGCCTTTGGCTGCTTTGACGACTTTACGGTGACGGGCGTGGGTTACTGTACCACCTTTAACGCGTGACATATCTCAAATCTCCTTAACGAGCGTAGGGCATCATCGACTTGACGATTTTCTCGTCAGCAGCCGCGAGTGTGGTTGTACCACGTGCATTGCGAAGGAATTTGTTCGAGCGCTTGATCATGCCGTGCTGTTTGCCGGCTTGAGCTGCGACCACGCGGCCACTGGCCGTTGTTTTGAACCGCTTTTTGCAGCTCGACTTTGTCTTCATCTTAGGCATTTCCGTCTCCTCTTTCGGGTCGGTAGAAACGCGCGCTCTCGGCATGCCAAATTAGCCGGACGCGCGGATTAGAGATCGTCGTTTAGGACGCAACGATAGATTCCGCAAGAGCTAAGTTTATCCGACGAGATCGCGGACGACTGTCATAAACACATCGGGAATTTGATCCATCGTATATCCCCCCGGTTTTTCGATAACGGCCCATGCCACAAGACCGCCGCCAAGCAATACCATCAGCGATGCCGCGCGCGGTGCACGGCTATCTGAAAATGCAGAAACAATCGCAGGGATCGAGAATCCCGAGATCACAATCCCGAGGACCAACGCAAGATCATAGCTCATAACAGTTCCCTCACTCATAAAGTGATGAGAACGCTACTCTGGATCAGACGCATAAATCAAACGTTCATCGCAGGGTGCAACCCTGAGGATGTTGGTCGTGCCGGGGATGTTAAAAGGAACGCCCGCTGTCACAACAATCTGATCGGTTTTACTCGCCAATCCAGCTGCTCGAGCCGCGCGCGCCGCTGAAACAACAGCGCTTTTGAAACGCTCAAGTTCGCCGGTCATGACGCAAAGCGTACCCCAGGTCAGTGCCAACCGTCGCGCTGTCCGAAGCTGGGACGTCATTGCGATAATCGGCACACGCGGACGTTCACGCGCCGTCAAGAGCGCAGTCGTGCCGCTTTGCGTAAAGCAACAGATCGCTTTGATTTCGGTGGTTTCTGCGATTTCACGCGCCGCAGCCACAATACCATCAGCCACAGTCGTGCGCGCAGCTGTGCGCGAAGACTCGATAACTTCTGTATAGGTCGGATCATTTTCAACTTCTCGCGCCACGTTGTCCATCGTTTGAACCGCTTCGATTGGATAGTCCCCCGCCGCGCTTTCCGCGCTGAGCATAATCGCATCCGCGCCTTCATAGATCGCTGTGGCAACGTCGGACACTTCGGCGCGAGTCGGCATCGGGCTTTCGATCATGCTCTCAAGCATTTGTGTCGCAACAATTACAGGCTTTGCCGCCGCGCGACACTTGCGCACCAGACGTTTCTGGATTGGCGGGACGTTTTGAACAGGCAGTTCAACACCCAAGTCGCCGCGCGCAACCATGATACCGTCAGAGGCATCAAGAATTTCGTCAAAGCTGGTGACCGCAGATGGCTTTTCGATCTTGGACAGGACCGCAGCACGGCCTTTCACCAGATCACGCGCATCCCAAACGTCCTTGGCACGTTGCACGAACGAAAGCGCGAGCCAATCGACGCCAAGTTCACAAACGAACTCAAGGTCAGCGAGGTCTTTTTCGGACAAAGCCGCGAGCGGCAGAACAACGTCAGGAACGTTCACGCCCTTACGGTTGGAAATCGTACCGCCAATGACAACTTCGCAATCCGCGTAGTCAGCACCGCATTCTTTGACTTTCAAACGGATCTTACCGTCGTTCACCAAAAGCGATGCACCGGCTTCCAGCGCTGCAAAAATTTCAGGATGCGGCAACGTCACACGTTTCAGATCACCCAGTGCATCGTCCAGATCAAGGCGGAAGTCAGCGCCGATTTCTAACTCTTCAGACCCGTTCTTAAACTCACCAACGCGCAGTTTCGGTCCCTGAAGGTCCGCAAGAATCGCGATGGGGCTATCAAGATCTTCTTCAACCTTGCGAATGATCGCGTGCAATTCAGCAATTTTTTCGTGGCTGCCGTGGCTCATATTGAGGCGAAAGACATCTGCGCCTGCTTCGTGCAACTTGCGGATCATCTCGTAGTTGTCAGAAGCTGGCCCCAGCGTGGCTACGATTTTTACACTGCGTTCGCGTTTCATATCTTTTTTCCATTCCACTTCGGCGTCACACGACTTCACTTTCCGAACGAAAGTGTTACCGCTAACAATTTGTGCTGCTTATTGCGCATTTCACATTGCTCGGCAACTATCCTATTCGCTATTCAAACTAGGAAACAGATTTGTGACTTACCAGCCTTTCTTTGAATTCGGCACAACGCGCAACAGCAGATGGACCGTAACCAGTGATCATGCGGCCAATACGGTCCCTGCGTTCGTCAATGGCGGCGATCTCGGCATCAGTTCACAGGATATGAACCGCCATATCGCGTATGACATTGGCGCGGCGGGGGTTGCGCAGGAGTTGGGCGTTTTGCTCGACGGTCCTGTGATATGCTCAAATTTCTCGCGCCTCGTGATTGATCCTAATCGCGGCAGTGATGACCCAACTTTGTTAATGAAGCTTTACGATGGCACGCTAATTCCCGCGAACCGCCATGCAGGACCTGACGAGCTCGAGGCGCGCATGGAGGCGTGTTACCGCCCTTATCACACTGCACTCAACGCCTTGATGACGCGGCGCGCTGATCCTGTTTTGCTATCAATCCACTCGTTCACACCGCAGCTTAAAGGACGCCCAATGCGGCCTTGGGAAGTTGGTGTTCTGTATGCAGATGATGATCGCCTCGCACGGGCCTTGTTGACGGTTCTGAGCGGCGAGAAAGACCTGACAATCGGCGACAACGAACCGTACTTGGGGCATTTACCCGGCGATGCAGTGGATACGCATGCGCTGCAACATGGGCACCTCAACGTGTTGATCGAGTTGCGCAATGACTTGATCGACACCGAAGCGCAGCAAAAAGCATGGGCGCAAAGGCTGGCGCCATTGCTTGAGCAAGCGCTCGCTGATGTGATCGCGTAGGAGAGCATGAGCGCGCGCAAAGATTTTATAGCAGGCATTGGTCTGCGACTTCTTGCGACCTTCTTAATGACCGCTATGTCTGCCGCTGTGCGCGTCACCGCGGAGACTGTGCCCCTCGGACAGCTGATCTTTTGGCGCTCTTTCTTAGCGCTGATCCCCATTTGCCTATACATGATATGGCGGCGCGAATTCCCGAGCGCGCTGCGTACCAAACATCCTCGCCTGCATGTCACACGCAGCTTGTTGGGTGTTTTTGCAATGGCGATGTTTTTCACCGCACTCGCATACCTGCCCTTGGCCAACGCACAAGCGCTTGGTTATCTCGCGCCGATCCTGGTGCTGCCGCTTGCTGCGGTTTTGTTGAAGGAAAAACTCACCGCGATCATCTTTGGCGCAGTGTTTCTGGGCTTTTGCGGTGTAATCTTCTTGCTCTGGGATGCGTTCACCCTACCGAGCGAGGGCGCTTTGATAGGTGTTGCCGCAGGGTTGGTTTTTGCGTTCACAATGGCCTTCGTGAGGGTCCACACCAAGACAATGACGCTAACAGAAAGCAGTGCATCAATCGCGTTTTATCTAGCTTTGGTTGGGTCTGTCGTGGGGCTTGGGACGATTGTTTTGGGGTGGATCGAGTTAAGCAATACGATGTTTGGCTGGCTCGCGCTTGCTGGATTTCTGGGCGGCATTGGCCATATCGTTGCGAATGAAGCGACTGCGCGCGCGCCCGTTAGCACGCTTGCGCCTTTCGATTTCGCAGGTTTGATATGGGCGCTTGGGTTTGATGTGATCTTATTTTCAATCGTTCCCGGCCCCATGGGGCTGATTGGTGTCTTTGCCATTACGTTCGCTGCGTTGATGGTGACGTTCTTGGGGCCAAAAGCACCCAAGCACGTTGAGAATTAGTAGCTGTTCAAGCTGTTTAGCGCTTGATCCAAGTCAGGGCGGAACACATGTTACGTCAAAGCCGCATTAACAGGAGCCAGCCCAATGGACGCACAGACGCAACTCGAACTTGAAGCCGCTGCCTTTCGCCGTTTGCGCGATCACTTGGCCGAGCGCACGGATGTTCAAAACATTGATATGATGAATTTGAGCGGGTTTTGCCGCAACTGCCTATCGCGTTGGTATCAAGAAGCCGCCAATGAGCGCGGTATCGAGATGAGCAAAGATGAAGGGCGCGAAGCGTTCTACGGCATGCCGTTTGGGGAGTGGCGCGCGAAGTATCAGGCGGATGCCACAGATGCACAAAAGGCCGCGTTTGAGGTGTCTCACAAAAACGCGACCTGATGAGAATGGCTCTGCGAGAGTGATCCCGCAGAGCTGTCACTTGTTTAGTAAACGTTGCCGCCTTCGACTCGCTTGGAAAACTCTGTCTCGCCACCAGCGGCGAGCAACTTGGCTTGAGCGATCCACTCATCACGGCTTACGCGACCTTTGAAACCTTCGAGGTTCGCGTTGACCCATGCTTCTTCATCAGGCGTCCACGCTGCGATCTGATCGAAGTGGAAAAAGCCAAGCGCGTTGCACATCTTTTCCATCTTGGGGCCGATACCTTTGATCTGTTTGAGATCATCTGCAACACCACCGCGTGCGGCATCTAGTGTGGCTGGTTTCACGCCTTCGTTCTCTCCCTCGATCACGCCGTCCCCGTCGTAATCGATTGCGTCGGTCGGTTGGACCTCTTCGGCCTGAACGGTCTCAGCGGATTGAACCTGAGCAGAGGACACATCGGCCTCAAGCGCTGCGATACGCGCATCTTTGTCGGCATGCTTTGCTTTGCACGCGTCTAGTTCGCGGCGCAGGCGATCTGCTTCGCTTGTGTCCAGAACCACCTTGCGGCGACCCCAGATTAACCAACCTACGAACAACCCTAGAAGTGCTGCCAAAAGGATCAGCACGACCATTTCACTTATCAAAAAGCCCCATTCACGAAACATTTGTCTTTCCTTTCAAGTCTTACTGTTGCGTCCAGCGCACTGTGGTACGACGGTTCGCGGCGCGGCCTGCTTCGGTCGCATTGTCTGCTATTGGTTTGCTGGGGCCGAAACCCACGGCTGAGATTGCTTCGCGCGGGACACCACGCGCAATCATCGCTTCACTCACGGCAACAGCACGCGCAGCACTCAGTTCGTAATTGCCAGTGCCTGTGTTGTCCGTATGACCCCCAAGTTCAGCCGCCAAACCAACACGCACGCAACGTGATAGGATTGCCATTCATCGCAGTCGTCACGTTACCGTTTACCTTACTCACGCCAAGTGCGTCGCCGATTTGCGCAAGATCAAGACCATTGGGCAGTTTGCCCTCCACGGTCACGCCCTTGGACGCATCGTAGTTGATATTATATGCAATCGGCTCGCCATCATCACGCGTTTCAATGTCATTTTGCAGCGTGTAGCCATCGGGCAAAGCAATCGAGCTGATCAGCGTATCTCGATCGCTTGGTTGATCGACGAGACCCGTCAAGCGCAAGGTTTGCCCTGTCAAAGACACCGATCCTTCGTCCATTTGCGTCAACGCGCCAAGACCCGCACCAATCGCTGTTTCCCAACGGTCCGGCGCACCAGAGGCGAGCGTTAAGCCATCAACACCGGCGGCCCCTGTTTCGCTCAAAACACTGCGCATCGCCTCGCTTGGTACGTTGCCTTGCAAAAGCGTTTGACCCTCTTTGCGGGTGCCTGCAATTGTGTAGGGATCCGCGCTTGGTAATATTTCGAGCTCATCGAGCACGACGCGACGGCCCTCGACCCCATTCAAAGCACTAAGCAAAGCATCGCGTTCAGCGTCACTATCGGCGAGACCCGTTACTCGGATGTCACGACCGTCCACACGAGTTGTGACGCCATGCACAGCGCCCGAAACCGCGGCAACGGCCCGCTCAGAGATCGCATTTTGCATATCAAGTGCGTTATCTTTCGCACCCCAATATACCAAAGCGCCAACACCTGCTGCCAGCACCACTATGCCAAGGAATTTCCGCATCTCCGCACCCATTTATTGCTTCATATAATCGCAAGATTACAAGTTTTTCTGAGTGCTACAAACGGGATCAGCGGACCTCTGCGCAAGGGGAAAGCGCGCGAGTAGAACGCAAAACGCCCGCGCGATGCGGTGCAAGGCGCGGGCGTCTTTTTAATGAACGAGAATTAGATCGCTTTCTTGAGGCTTTCTTCAAGGTAGATCTCACGCAAGCGCGGTGTGACTGATCCAACCTTGCCATCACCAAGCGACACGCCGTCAATCTCTACAACGGGCATCACGAATGTGGACGCTGAGGTGATAAACGCTTCATCTGCCTGTTTTGCTTCATCGATGGTGAAATTGCGTTCTTCGACTTCCATCTGCGCTTCGCGCGCGAAACGCAGGACCGCTGCACGGGTGATGCCGTGCAAAATGTCGTTGGACAAAGCGCGCGTTATAATCTTGTTGCCTTTGACGATGTAGGCGTTGTTAGACGTGCCCTCGGTTACGAAGCCGTCCTCGACCATCCAAGCATCGTCTTTACCCGCTTTCTTCGCCATCATCTTGCCCATGCTCGGGTAGAGCAACTGAACCGTCTTGATGTCGCGGCGACCCCAGCGCTCATCCTCGATAGAGATCACTTTGATCCCAGTTTTCGCAGTTGGTGAGTTGGCAAGGCCCGGCTTGTTCTGCGTGAACAGGACGATCGTCTGTGGCGTTGTTTCAGGATCGGGGAAGACGAAGTCACGATCATCAGGCGCGCCGCGGGTAATTTGAAGATAGATCATGCCTTCATCAATTTCGTTTACACGCACGAGTTCACGATGCACCTCCAACAGATCCTCTTTGGAGATCGGCGTTTGCATGTCCAATTCATCGAGCGAACGCTGCAAGCGCACAGCGTGACCGTCAAAATCAATCAGCTTGCCCTCAAGCACAGAGGTGACTTCGTACACCCCATCCGCCATCAGAAACCCACGATCAAAGATGGAAATCTTCGCTTCGTTTTCGGGAAGATATTCGCCATTTACATATACGGTGCGGGTCATCTGTTTGGTCCTTCTAATGACGATTTATGCGGCTTGTTTCATAGCTTGAAGCACATCTTCAAGACTGCGAATGGCGCCAGTTTGTAAATATTCCATTGCTTTGAGCGAGGCGTCATGCGCCTCATGGCTCGAACCCGCAACGCAATCTTCGATCACGCGGGTGAAGTAGTCCTGCTGGTGCGCGTCAACGAATGTGTAGTGCACGCAAACATCTGTGAGACCGCCGACGAGGATCAGCGTGTCTGCTTTCAGACCTTTGAGCAGGATTTTCAAATCAGTTCCAAAGAACGCAGAGTAACGGCGTTTTGGCACGACATAATCCGTCGGCAAGATGCCCATTTCCTTCACCGCGAGCGCGGTCTTTGGATCGTCTTCAAGGCAGTGCACATCTTCATCGCCGTCTAACTCTCGACCAAAATCGATCAAATCAGGGCGATGTATTTCTTGGATAAAGATCACGGGAATATTTGCCGCACGCGCGCCATCAATGGCTTTGCGCGCTTCCGACATCCGTTCCTTGTAGCCGTCCATATTATCGATGGAGCGCACAACGCTGTCGTCGATAAAGGTCGACGCTTGGATATCAATCACGATCAGGGCGGCTTTACCCTCAATCAGATCGCGTTTGGGTGTGTTCGCATTGGCCATGCCTTACCCCCAAAGCGCCGGTAGTGGTGGGTGAACGCCATCTTCGTCAAATTGTAATGGCGTCGCGCGATCTTCTGCCAGCAACAGCGGGCCATCGAGGTCTGTGAATAGCGCGCCTTGGGCGAGCAATGTCGCGGGGGCCATCGCCAGCGAAGACCCGACCATGCAGCCTACCATCACTTCGTACCCTTGCGACAATGCCGCCTCTTTCAGCGCAAGCGCTTCTGTCAAACCACCCGTCTTATCAAGCTTGATATTCGCCACATCATACTTGCCTTTGAGCTTGGGCAAGCTCGCACGGTCATGGCAGGATTCATCGGCGCAAACCGGCAAAGGACGCTCTATCTCGCTTAGCATATCATCCTCGCCAGCAGGCAAAGGTTGCTCAACAAGTTCAACGCCAAGGCCAACGAGATGTGGGGCGAGTTCGGCGTAAACATCTGCGGTCCAGCCCTCATTCGCGTCGATAATGATGCGCGACTTGGGTGCGCCGCGACGCACGGCCTCTAGGCGGGGCATATCATCTGGCGTGCCGAGCTTGATCTTGAGCAATGGGCGCTTGGCATTTTCGGCCGCTTGCTTTTGCATCTTCTCAGGCGTGTCTAGCGAGAGGGTGTAGGCCGTGATTTCTGGACCCGGCTTGCCAAGACCGGCGAGTGCCCAAACGGGTTTGCCCGCTTGCTTGGCTTCCAGATCCCAAAGCGCGCAGTCAACCGCATTGCGCGCCGCACCCGGCTCTAACAAATCATACAGAGACTGACGGGTGAAATCCGCAGGCAGTGCGCGAATTTGCGCTTCTACGCTTTCCATCGTTTCGCCATAGCGCGCATATGGCACGCATTCGCCCCAGCCCGATACATGGCCGTCGGTCAGGCAAACCGTGAGAACCTTTGCCTCCGTGCGTGAACCACGCGAGATGGTGAACACTTGGGCAAGCTTGAACACGTCATGCGCAACATCGATTTGCATGGGGGCTTCCTTTGGATAGTCCGTGCGTGCGCCGATCAAACCAGCGCACGCAATAAGCATCAGATCGCGGCGAGCGCGTCAACCAAACGTTCCGCACCGTGGCGATATGGATCAACCGTTGGCAGGCCCATGCGCTCTTCTGTTTCTTTCAGATACGCGTTGGCTTCGTCTTCGGACATGTGCTGCGTGTTCACAGAAATGCCGACGACTTTACAATTTGGGTTGCCCACTTGCGCCAAAGGCAGCGCCGTGTCGCGTAGCGTTTCAAGCGTTGGCGGCGTGAACGTTGGCAAACCACGCATGTGTTTGCGTGTTGGCTCGTGACACAGGATCAGCGCGTCAGGTTGGCCACCATGGACCAACGCCATCGTCACACCAGAATATGAAACGTGGAACAAGCTGCCCTGCCCTTCGATCATGTCCCAGTGGTCCTCATCATTGTCGGGCGTGAGATACTCAACTGCGCCAGCCATGAAGTCCGCAACAACTGCGTCGAGCGGTACGCCGTGCCCTGTGATCAAAATACCTGTCTGGCCTGTCGCGCGGAACGTGGATTTGAGACCACGCTCCTGCATCACTTTGTCCATCGCCAAAGCCGTGTACATCTTGCCCGCAGAGCAATCGGTGCCAACCGCCAAGCAACGCTTGCCTGTGCGCTTGATCCCGTTCGCGATTGGATAGCCAACGGTAGGCACACGGACATCGTGCAAAGTTGTACCATTCACCTGAGCCGCAGCAACAAGATCGCCCTCATCGCGCAAAAGGTTGTGCAGGCCGGACGCGAGATCATAGCCCATTTCAATCGCTTCGATCAGCACTTCTTTCCAGGCTTGGCTGATGATGCCGCCACGATTTGCAACACCAATCACCAACGTCTTTGCACCAGCTTCTTTCGCTTCGGCCAAAGTCATTTCTTTCAAGCCGACGTCGGTTCCACAGCCCGGCAAGCTTAGCTGGCCTACGGAATTTTCAGGGCGCCAATCTTTGATACCTTGCGCAACTTTCGCGGACAATTGGTCAGGCGCGTCGCCCAAAAATAGTAGATATGGTGTTTCGATCATGATGGTCTCCCCTAGAATCAAGTGTTGCACTTTTTTGAAGCGTGATGTCCGCGATTTTCTCTCGTTTACATAGTAATTTTAGATTTTATTCGAAGAATCTTGCGCATATCGGCAAAATGTTCGATGAAAATTCAGCCGCATCAAACTATCATGCAAAATCATAACGATCTCTGCATTGCAGCAAACACAATGCAGTCGCAGAAAAAACCTTGCGCTGAGTTCGGTAACGAAATAA
Organism: Planktotalea frisia; assembly: GCF_001890925.1. Taxonomy (GTDB): domain Bacteria; phylum Pseudomonadota; class Alphaproteobacteria; order Rhodobacterales; family Rhodobacteraceae; genus Planktotalea; species Planktotalea frisia. The sequence goes on along the minus strand of NZ_MLCB01000194.1, from coordinate 1,955 downwards.
CTCAACCACCAAGAAAAACGTAATTTAATTACTCGAAAGAATCGCCATGAGCTTCCGTATCCAACCAACTCCTGTCGCCCGCCCCAATCGTTGCCAGCTCTTTGGGCCCGGATCCCGTCCAGCGATCTTTGAAAAGATGGCAGGCAGTGCAGCTGATGTGATCAACCTTGATCTCGAGGATTCCGTCGCACCTTCGGACAAAGACAGCGCCCGTGAAAATGTGATCAAAGCGATCAGTGATGTGGATTGGGGCAGCAAAACCCTTTCCGTGCGGATCAACGGGTTGGATTCACCGTATTGGTATCGTGACGTTGTCGATCTGCTCGAAAAGGGCGGCGAGCGTCTTGATCAGATTATGATCCCAAAGGTTGGCTGCGCTGCGGATATTTACGCCGTGGATGCTTTGGTCACCTCAATCGAAGCTGCGATGGGTCGCAAGAAGCCAATCGCGTTTGAAATTATCATCGAGAGCGCGGCGGGCATTTCGCACGTCGAAGAAATTGCCGCAGCCTCGCCACGCTTGCAAGCGATGAGCCTTGGCGCCGCTGACTTCGCCGCTTCAATGGGCATGGCGACAACGGGTATCGGCGGTACGCAAGCGGGCTACTATATGCACCATGAAGGCGCGAACTATTGGTCCGACCCTTGGCATTGGGCACAAGCGGCTATCGTTGCTGCGTGCCGCACCCACGGGGTTTTGCCTGTGGACGGCCCTTACGGCGATTTCTCTGACGAAGAGGGTTTTCGCGCGCAGGCTTTGCGTTCTGCGACCCTTGGAATGGTTGGCAAATGGGCGATCCATCCAAAGCAGGTGGCGTTGTCTAACGAAGTCTTCACCCCATCCGAGGCAGCCGTCACCGAAGCACGCGAGATCCTAGCGGCTATGGAAACAGCAAAGGCCAATGGCGAAGGCGCAACAGTTTACAAAGGACGTTTGGTGGACATTGCCTCCATCAAGCAAGCCGAGGTGATCGTGCGCCAATCAGAAATGATCGCGGGTTAGGCGCCAAGGCAGCGCTCAAAGCTGTCGGCCAACTCTTGCAAAAGCTGGGAATACAGATCGGGGCCGGGCGAAAGCTTGGCCCCAAGTGCATCGAGCTGAGCGGTCTTGGCATCACTTCCCTCAATCACCACCTGCACCAGCCGGTCATTCTGCTGAGGCTCTGTGAACACACACGCGACATTGTGCTCGCTCAGATGTTCACGCGCGCCAGCAATGCGCGCGGGGCTCGGGGCGCTGGCATCGCCTAGCGCGATGGCTCCTGCAAACTCAATATCAAAGCGGCGATCAAAGTACTGAAAACCGTCATGCAAAACCATGTAGTGTTTGCCTTTGAGCGGTGCGAGTTGCGCCTCAAGCCTTTGTCCGAGCTGCTCTATCTCCTGCACGGCACGCTCTGCGTTCGCCATGTACACTTCTGCATTCTCAGCGTCTAACTTCGCAAGCTCTGCCGCAATAACACCCAACCACAGCGCAGCGTTTTCTGGATCAAGCCAACCATGTGGATCCAAGTCATCTTCGCCATGCGCGTGGTCATGATCATGGTCGTCGCCCTCTTCGCCTTCGCGCAGATCGTGATGACGTGTCTTTTCTACCAACATCAACTCGATCACCGATGCCTCCTGCGCAAGGCTCTCGAGCGGCGTATGCAACCAAGGCGTCAAAGCCTCGCTCGTCATCAGGACCAAATCCGCTTGCTCGAGCGCACGCGCTTGCGAAGGACGCAGTGCATAAGAATGAGGCGTCGCGCTTTGCTCGATCAACAATTCTGGTGCACCAAGGTCTCCCATCACTTGCGAGGCAAGCGCATGGATCGGGGCAATATCAACGACAACTCGCGGCACATCCGCAATTGCTGGCGTGGTCAAAGTAGCGAAAAGCAAAGCGTAGAGTTTTTTCATATACACAGAGTCCTCGAGCACCCGACTTTTGACGGGTTGACGTCTGACCGTAG